>PBOU01000072.1 GCA_002724415.1 Planctomycetaceae bacterium | reverse complement strand
GTTGGATGGATTCGTATCGGTTCAGGCGCCGCTGTCGGGTGGCGAGGTGCTGACACGTCCCCTGGTGTTCGACGGCAACAGGCTGGAACTGAACTTTGCCACCTCGGCGGCGGGCAAGATCGGTGTCGAGATCCAGCAGCCAGACGGCCGGCCGATCAAGGGATTCGCGTTGTCCGACTGCGACGAACTGTTCGGTGACAGTCTGGACGAGATCGTGACCTGGCATGACAATCCGAAGGTCGAGGGGTTGGCAGGTCGTCCTGTTCGATTGAGATTTGTCGTGCGTGACGCCGACCTGTTTTCGTTTCGCTTTTTCTCCGAGAGATGATTCCGATTGCAATTTTCGAGTTCTGAGACGCCGGGAGTGAGACCGTGAACATTCGTATCAATGTCCCAATCGTGGTGGCCATCGCGGCGGTGGCAGTCGGTTTGCCCGCGGCGGAAGTGCTCGCGGAGGGGTTGCCCGCAACGACAACCACGGCGGCTCCATCGCCCTACTGGCCCGGTTGGCTGGGGCCCGATCGCAACGGGTGGGTCGCCGGCTTCAAGTCACCGGCGCGGTGGCCTGCCCGATTGCAGAAGGCCTGGCGGATGCCGGTGGGAACCGGGTACGGGTCGCCGCTGGTGGCCGGAGATCGCGTGTACCAGCACGCCCGCCAGGGCAACGACGAGGTGCTGTGGTGCTTTGACCTGAAGTCGGGCAAGGTCCACTGGCGACAGAGCTACCCGGCTCCGTTCAAGATCGGTGGGGGAGGCGAGTACCACGGGAAGGGACCGAAGTCCTCGCCGGTGATGGCCGATGGCCGGGTCTTCACGATGAGCATCCGGGGGCAATTGATTGCCTGGGATGCCGCGTCGGGCAAGCGTCTCTGGAGTCGCGATTACGATTCGCGGTTCAAGAAAAGCCACCCCTACTGGGGAGCCGCGACATCCCCGATCGTCGACGGCAAACGAGTGATCGTTCATTTCGGGACCGATGAACAGGGTGCGTTGGTTGCCCTGGACGTGGCCACTGGCAAGGAGGTCTGGAGCCAGGGCAAGGATGGCGCGTCCTATTCTTCGCCGCTGTTGGTCGAGATCCACGGTGTGCGGCAGGTCGTGGAATGGAACCATCGCGCGCTGGTCGGCGTGGACAGCCACAGCGGCAAGTTCCTGTGGGAATATCCCTTCCCGCATGTTGGCTCCGACCAGAACATGCCGACTCCCTCGTTTCACCGTGGCAGGGTGTTACTGGGTGGTGAAAACCGCGGGATCCTCGGGCTGGAACCCCAGCACAAGAACGGGGCCTGGTCGGTCAAGGTGTTGTGGCACCAGAAGACGGTGGCACTGGACATGAGTTCGGCCGTGGTCAACGGTGACCTGCTGTTTGGTTTCTCGCATTACGGTCGAGGACGGTTGTTCTGCCTGGACATCACGACCGGAAAGGTGTTGTGGCAGGGGCCGGGCCGAACCGGTCGCAACGTGATGTTCCTGTCGATTCCCGATCACGTGGTTGCCTTGATCGACAACGGCCAGTTGCAGGTTGTCTCTGCGCATGGAAAGAATTTCCGGGCCGCAGCGACATACCGCGTGGCCGAGGGGGGGACCTGGGCACCACCGGTGCTGCTGGATGGTGGGTTCTTGATCAAGGACAAGGACACGCTGACCCTGTGGTCGTTGCCCGGGGACACCTCGGCGAAACAGTAATCCTGGCGGGGCTGCGGTTGGAAACCGGACCGATCGGGGCACTTCAATCCGGAGTCGGATCATGAACGGCCGCTTGTGGCTGGTTGCGTTGATGACGAGTCTCGCGCCCACCGCGTGCGCGATTGCTGGCGGAGTCGACCCGCCGCGCCAAAAAAACGTCGCACGCCGTATCCGGGTGGCCGTGTGGTTCGACCGGCAGTTCTTGCAGGACGGCACCGCGTACCGGCGGCGCGCGATCGAGTTCAAGGACTCGACTCGCCGCAAGATGCGTGTCGAGGTGATGCGGCGACTCAAGCGGCTTGGCACCGACTCGCACAAGGCTGCCCGGGTCGACCTGGACCGGCTGGTGGATGCGGGCACAATCAGTGATCTCAGGCGGTACTGGATCTTCAATGGGTTCACCTGCACGACGACCGCCGCCGGGTTGACCGAACTGAAAAAAGTGGCGGGCGTGGAGGAGGTCTTCGTGGCCGGTCCGGCCGGCCCGCCCCGGCTGCCACCCCGCGGGACGGCTCCCTCGGTTGCCGCTCTCCAAAGAGCGGAGTTCAATCCCTCCCGTTACAAGCACCCCTGGTACATCCGTTACCTTCAGGCTGATAGGGCCTGGAAGGAGCTGGGAGTGACCGGTCGGGGCACCCTGAACGTCGTGCACGATTTCACCTTCGTCTTCTCCGACAATGTCTCGAGCACCCTGTATCGCAAACCGGGTGAAGTGCCCGGCAATGGTCGGGACGATGATGGCAACGGGCTGGTCGATGATGCCCATGGATTCAACTTCGACCAGCAGAATTCCAACCTGACTCTGGTGCCGGTGGCTGATGGCACGTTCAATCCGCGTGCCCAGCACGGTTTCATGTGCGCGGCGATCATCTGTGGCACCGGGGCGAGGGGGCGTCCGTATGAATTCGGGATCGCACCCGAGGGTGCCTGGACGGGAGTGATCGCCTCCGGACGGTTCGAGGCGGCCATCGAGTGGGCCGTCGAGCAAGGGGCTGATACCTACAGCATGAGTTTTTCGATTCCGGGCCTGGGCGAGTACCGTTCGCATTGGCGGAAGGTGATGGAACACGGTTCGTTCTGTGGCATCTGTTTCGTTTCGGGTGCGGGGAACTTTGCTCAACAGGCACGCGTCCCGGTGCAGATGAGGACTCCGGAGGATATCCCCGATGCGGTGTTTGCCGCGGCGGGGGTGCAGAGAAATTTTGCGAGGACACCGTTTTCGAGCAAGGGGCCCGTCGAGTGGAAGACGAGTCACTATGCCGATGGCCGGGTGCAGAAGCCGGAGGTCTGCGCCTTCAACATGGGTCTGCCACAGCTGTGGCTGGACGGCACCACACGTCCGAGCGGGCTCAATGGCAACTCGTTTGCGGGTCCGATGTTCTGTGGTGCGATTGCCCTGATGCTCTCGGCCGATCCCGATCTGTTGCCCTGGGATCTCAAGCAGATCATCACGTCGACGGCGACCGATGTGGCAGCCGACGGTGTGGATGATGAGACCGGCCATGGATTGATCAACTGCTACCGCGCGGTCCGCGAGGTTCTGCGGAGGAAGGCGATTCGCGAAGGGAAGGACCCCGGACGGTTCACCGGACGGCAGGATGGCGACACGCTGGACATCGCGGGGATTCAGAAGAGGCTGCAGATCAGCCGCGTCGAGGTCGGCAGGGTCCAGCCCGATGGCCAGGCCGCCAGACTGGGAATCAAGCCGGGAGATGTCCTTGTCAGTTACCACGACCGCAAGACCGCCTCGCGACGTGATATCCAGGTCGCCAGGCGGCAGGCGGTGACCGACAAGGCCGAGAAGATCCGGGTGGTCTTCCGGCGAGGTGACCGGGTGATCCGGGGTGAGTTCAGACCGGGGCCGATGGGTTTCGCGNCATCGATCGCTTACGACGATCCGACGTTCAGGTGAGGCGGGTGAGACGTCGCCGTTAGGCGAATTGTTTTTGGAGCATCTCGAAGTAGGGTGTCTCCCCGGGCCGCTGGGGAAGTGTGACCGGAGCGTTCCAGTCGGCAGGGACGTCCTCGAGCCGGACCGGCTGGCCCTTCTCGACCAGGTGGCTTCTCCAGCCGGCCATGTAGGCCAGTTGTTTCATCAGCACCTGGTCATAGGTCTGGGGCATTTGGCCCGAGGTGGCCATCTGCTGGAATGCCCAGAGTGCGGGGATCCAGAATCCGGTGTCCCGGTACAGCGGATCGGACCCGATGGTGATCGTGAAGGGGCGTCCATTGCCGTGCTTGTCGGTGTGAATCTGAAGCATTCCCACGCCGAAGTTCCCCGAGTGCAACGTGCCGTAGAACGTCCGGCCCTCCTTGTCGTGGTGTTCGAAGGTCAACACCGCGGGAGGCTTGTGCCAGTGTTGAGCACGGTGAGCGACCGAGATGATCGGGTTGCCGACGTCGGTGATGGCCCGGCTGAGAAAGTACAGGCCGTGGCTGCCATGAGTCGGGTAGTCCTCGGCACCGGTGGTGGCGTGGTAGCCACTGATCCGGGATGACCCGGCAAATGCCCGTGCCTCGGTGACGACCTGGTTGTGGCCGAAGGCCGAGGGGACCAGGATCGGAGCCTTGTGTGTTCTGGCCAACTCGACAATCGATCGAGTTTTTGCGACCGAGTTGGCAAACGGGCGATTGATCAGGCAGGGCAGGCCGGCTTTCAGGTACGGGGCCATCAACACGTGGTTGACAGCATGGTTGTAGTAGCCGCCGTCGATCACGGCATCGACCTTGCCCACCATGTCATCGAAGTTTTGCACCGCGGTGCACTGGTTCCCGCGCGCNAACCCCTTGGCNGCCTCGGGATTGATATCCCAGCAGTGCGTGATCCTCATGCCGGTGAACGACATTGATCCGTTGATCAGGCGAGCCCAGTGGGCGGCCAGGTGCGAGTAGACGCTGATGTTGAGTGCCCCGACACGGAGTGTCTTGCGGGGGTCAGCGTCGGTGTCGGCAGCCTCGCTGCGGGTGCTGGTTGCGGCAGCAACGGCTCCGGTGGCCAGTAGTGTGCCCGCGGCGGGAGACTCGCGGAGAAAGCGACGTCGGGAGACCGGTGTGGAATCGTTCATGGTTGAGTGCCATTCGGGGGAGTAGAATGCATGGNCACCGAGGGGTCGGGTTGGCCCAGCATGATACGCGATTCCAGGTGCTGACTCTCACTGGCAGAACAATTTTGGGACGAGTGACAATGACTCAGCGANCCGAGTCGGGTGGATACGATCGACGTGGGTTCCTGGCCTCAACTGCCGGACTGAGCATGGGGGCGTTGGGACTGGCCGGTCGCGATGTGTTGGCTGCCGAGTCGCCGGACTCCTCGCAGGTGGTGACCGGAAAAAATGCCACGCTGGTCGTGCACAAGTCCGAGGTTCCGGTGCTCGAAACGCCGTCCGCACTGCTCGATTCGCAGATCACTCCGCTGGACGTCCTGTTTGTCCGGAACAATCAGCCAATGGGGAATGCCGCCACCCTGCAGCCATTTCCCNTGAAAGGCTGGAAGATCGCGTTGACCGGGCTGGTCGACAAGCCACGCAGCCTGGATGCCGAGACGTTGTCCNGGATGGAACAGGTGGATCACGAGATGGTGCTGCAATGTTGCGGCAATGGACGTTCGCTGTTTGCCGGATCGGTGAAGGCCAAGGGAACACAGTGGACGCGGGGCGGGATGGGAAATATCCGTGTCAGTGGTGTGCGTCTTTCGAGCGTGATCAGGAAACTGGGCGTTCGCATCGGCTCGAAAGCCCGNTTCCTGACCGCCGAGGGGAAGGATGCCCCGGTGCCGGACAAGGAGGATTTCGAGCACAGCCTGCCGCTGGACGAGGCGATGGAACACTCGTTGCTGGCCACCAGGATCAACGGACAGCCGATTCCCGCCGTTCACGGTGGTCCGGTCCGCCTGATGACACCCGGTTTCTACGGCACNATGCACATCAAGTGGGTCTCGAAACTGCGATTCGAAGATGGNGAGACCGACAACTACAACCAGATCCCNCGCTACCGTGTTCCGCGCAGCCAGTTGGCGCCGGGGAAAGCGATCAAGTACACGTTTTCCAACAGCAAGGCTTGCTGGAGGATGAAGACCAAGTGCGTGGTGCTTTCGCCGCAGCCGGATGCTGCCGTGATGCCCGGCCGGCCGCTGGCCGTNCGCGGGGTGGCTTTCAACGACGGGAGCACACGGATTGACTCGGTGCAGTTGTCGATCGACCGGGGTCGAACCTGGAGCCGGGTCAGGTTGGAGATTCCTGCCAGCCGGTTTGCCTGGTACCGCTGGTCGGCAGCAGTCACGTTGCCGGCCGGTCNTCGGGAACTCTGGGTCCGTGCCGTCGATGCCCTGGGNCGCTCGCAACCGCTGGATGGNTCNATTCACTGGAATCCGTCGGGNTACGAGTGGAATGGTGTCGAGAAGATTGCCGTGAGGGTTGGGTAGCCGTTGACGGGCATCACTGTGCTTTATTGAAACATGGGGGATGTGTAACATTCGCTTATGAGTGAACGACCAGATACAAGCGACCGTCGTGGGTTTCTCAAGGACGTTTCGGCGGCAGCGGTTGTTGGTTCGGTGGCGGCCTCTGCCGAGGCGGACACGCAACCGGCCCCTGTCCGCAGCGACAAGTTTCAGCCCGAATCGTTCTGGAAGGATCGCATCCAGCCGCCCGAGGATGGCAAGAAACTGGGCTGGTTCATCGACACCCGTCGNTGTTTCGGATGCCACGGGTGCGAGGTCAGTTGCAAGTCGGAGAATGATGTTCCGTTGGGGAATTTCATCCGGCAGACGTTCTACCAGGACGAGGGCGAGTACCCGAAGGTCGCCCGGATGTTCCTGCCGATGGCGTGTCAGCACTGCGAGGATGCGCCCTGCATCAAGGCCTGCCCGTGNGGGGCATTGCACAAGGAGGGCGGCGGGACGGTCGCGATTGACTACAACATCTGCTGCGGGCATGGCACCTGTGTCGATGTTTGTCCCTACGGTGCCATCTACATGGACCCGGTGGCCAAGCAGGCGGTCAAGTGTCACAACTGTTACCACCGTACGGAATTGGGCATGGAGCCGGCCTGCGTGCCGACATGCCCCTCGGAGGCTCTCCATTTCGGCGACCTCAATGANCCCGAGTCCGAGATCAACCAGGCCATGAACGAGGCCCGCGAGGCGGANGTCGAGTTGACCCAACTGCGGCCGGAAAAACAGACGCGGCCCCGCATGTGGTTTGCCGGCCCGGCNGCGGAGGTGATTGAGGATCGGATTCCCAGGGAAGGCGAATCGTATTCGCCGGATGCCTACAGCATTTTCAACTGGAAGGGTGGCGGAAACCAGGAGGAGTCGACATGAGTCGGGACGTGTCTTCTCGCCGCCGGTTTCTCACGCTTGGCCTCTCGGCCGGTGCAGCTCTTGCTGGTGGACTGGCTGGATGCCGCGATTCGAAGAAGCCGCTGTCACAGCCAGACGGTGGAGGGTCGGCGGCGAAAAAGGCCGGGGCGGCGCCATTGCCCCAGGGGATCGACCTGGAGAAGTGGAACCGGATCAAGGGCACGCCCTACAAGCTGGGGTCGTTCGGATCGATGCCCGGTGTGTGCCAGTTGCCCGGTCCGCAGGCAAAGCGGAACTGGCCGGACCGGAACAAGTACAAGGATGTCGAGAAGATCCCTGGGATGTGCCAGTTGTGCAGCACGATCTGCGGGATCATCGGTTACGTGAAGGAGGGTCGGTTGATCAAGGTCGAGGGGAACCCCAACGACCCGAACAGCCGTGGCCACCTGTGTGCCCGTGGCCAGGCCGCCTTGAACCATCTCTACCATCCCGAGCGATTGCTGTACCCGTTGAAGCGGGTCGGGGCCCGTGGCGAGGGCAAATGGAAGCGTGTCAGTTGGGACGAGGCCCTGGATGAGATCGCGGCCAAGTTGAAGGCTGTCCGCGACAGCGGCCATCCCGAGGAGTTCGCGTTTCACCAGGGGCGCCAGCGGAGCAAGGACGCGCTGAAACGCTTTCTCGACGCCTACGGCACCAAGACCCAGCTCAGCCATCGGTCCCTCTGCTCGGGAAATCGCCGGGCTGCCAACCTGACCTATCTCTGGGAGAGTGACTGGGATCTCAATGACGTCGAGCATTCCAAGTACATCCTCAACTTCGGGTCCAATGCGTTTGAGGCGCACCAGGGGCATGTGCCGTTTGCCACGCGGATCCAGAATGGACGTTTCAGAAACGGGGCCAAGCTGGTCACCTTTGACGTTCGGCTGTCCAACACCGCCGGTGGCAGTGACGAGTGGTTCGCTCCGTTCCCAGGCACTGATGGCGCGATCGCGCTGGCGATGGGGCACACCATCCTGGCCGAAGACCGGCACGACGAGGAGTTCCTGGAGACCTGGACCAATGTCTCGGTCGATGAACTCCGCGAGTTGTACAAGACGTACACGCCGGAGTGGGCCGAGCGTGTCAGCGGTGTTCCCGCGGCCGACATCCGGCGAATTGCCCTGGAGTTCGCCGCGGCGGCTCCGGCCGCCACGACCATGTGCAACCGTGGCAGTTCGGCGCACATGAACGGCTTTTACAACGACCGGGCCATCAACCTGCTCAATGCCCTGGTCGGCAGCGTGGGGCAGAAGGGCGGCTGGTGCTGGTCACCCTGGGGGGGGCTGGACCCGATCGTCAAGACGCCTCCGATGCCGCCGGGGGCCAAGACGAAGAGCGTGCTGGAGGATCCGCCCGAGTATCCCCTGGCCAACGTCTGGCGGAGGATGCGGGTCGGGGAAATCATCTACCTGTACCTGTTGCAGGGCCGGGCCCGGTTGCAGGCCTACATGACCTACAACCTCGATTCGCCCCTGACCTGGCCCGAGGAGAGCCTGACTCAACAGGTGCTCAGCGACGAGAAGTTGCTCGGCTTCCATGTCTGCATCAATGCTTTCTACAACGAGACGGCTCACTACGCCGACATCGTGTTGCCCTGGACCACGTACCTGGAGCGGTGGGATCTTGACGCGCGAGCGTCCTACAACCTGCGACCGTATGTCGGGTTGCGGACACCGATGGTGGAGCCCCTGGGCGAGTCGAAAGATGTCCGCGAGTTCTTTCCGGAGTTGGCCAGGCGGATCGGTGACGGGATGGAGAAGTGGTATCCCGAAAAGGACATCCGCGAGTACATGGAGCAGTGGGCGTCGACGGTTCCTGAAAATCCCAGCACCGGAAAGAAGGGGCTGGATCGGTTGATGGACGAGGGCACCTGGGAAGGCGATCGGGAGCCGTTCTACCAGCCGTTTCTCCAGCCGATTTCCGAAGCGGACATGCAGGGTGCACGTACTGGCGAGGACGGTGTGATTCTCAAGGATGGCGTGGGTATCGGGATCATGCTCGACGGACAACCGGTCCGTGGATTCAAGACTCCCAGTCGAAAATTCGAAATCCGCTCGGCGTTCATCCAGAAGATTGGTCGCAACGAGGATTGCTCGGAGTTGATCGCTCGTAGCGGCGTGACCCGGACCAAGAGCCGTCCCAGCGATCACCAGGGTCACGACGTCGAGATCAGTGACATGCCGACCTGGTTCCTGCCTCGCGAGATGGAGAACCTGGCCGAGAACGAACTGGTGATGACCAGTTTCAAGTGGAACGTTCACAACCACGGCCGGACGATGAATCTCAAGTGGCTGGCCGAGATCGTGCACTCGAATCCCGCCTGGCTGAATCCGGCCACCGCCCGGGAACTGGGACTGTCGGATGGCGACTGGATCGAGCTGACCTCCTACTACTCTGTCGAACTCGAGCACCGGTCGCCTCACCTGAAGCGAGACGACCTGGTTGAAGACAACGGTCGCCGCAAGGTGTCGTCGATGCGGGTGCCGATCGTGACCATGGAGGGGATCCATCCCCGCGCGATCGCGATGAGCAACAGTTGTGGGCACTCTCAGTACACCAGCGTGGCACAGGCTCGCAAGCGGCCTGCCGACACCGGCCACCTGGTCGGCAGCGACGTCCAGAAGTACGTCGATGACGACTGGGAACGGAACATGTGGTGGGAGGACACGAGCCGTGGCGACCCGAAGACCTGGAAGCCGAACACCGGCAGCGGATGGAACCAGAATCGGTTGATGCCGATTGCCCCCGATCCGATCAGTGGTCAGCAGTCGTTTCACGACACGATTGTGTCTGTCCGCAAGCTGTGAGAAACGACGCCGGTGAATTCTTGTTTGATGACGAGGACCTCGAGGGACTCGGCGGTTTCTATCGCCTCCTCTCGAGGCTCTGGGTTGCGGAAATCGACCAGGAGTGGCTCGAGGCGCTGACAGAGGGATCACTGAGTGACGTGGCTCGTGACCTCGAGTTGCCGGTGGGCGAGGTCAGTGCGGACGAGGTCGAACGGTTGGCGGTCGACTTTTGCGGGCTGATGATCGGGCCACAGGGTCATGTGGCACCACACCAGTCGGTATGGTCCGAGGGCCAGTTCCAGGGCAACACCGTGATCTCGATGCAGCAGTTCCTGGACGTCGTCGGAGAGGAGGTGGAGTCGTCGATGAGCGACCACCTCGGGGTGCAACTGGGAGTGATGGGCCGGATCGTCGAGGAACTGGCCGGGTCGCCGGATGATGCTGGGAAACGGGATGACCTGGTCGAGTTGGGCCAGGCGTTTTTTGTCACCCACGTCGCGTGGATTGAGCAATTCCTGGCACGTGCGGCCGAGTCGAACGGGTCGGACTTCTATGGGCGGTTGATCGAAATCACCGCCGAGTTCCTGGAACAGGAGCGAACCACCTGGATCGTGGAACCGTCCAACTGACCAGCACNGGTCGGTTTGCAACGGTTATGACGATTGCAGGTGCNGTGCCCNTTCTGACGTCGNCATCGTTCACGCANCGTTGTTTTCGCTGCAATTGTCCGGCGNCATGNCCGAAACCCCTTTTTAGATGNAGTGGGACATGGAGAAGGGAGTCTGCTATGGGCCGTTGGATCGTGTGNGGTTTGGCGATNGTCTCGATCGTGTCTGGTCGGGTATCGGCCGAGGAANTGCCGTCNGCGATCGATGAGGTGATGGCCGCTGTCCAGGAGACACCGGNCGAGGAAGAATCCCCGGCGTTCACGGTCCTGGGCCTGGANATCNCGGGTTGNACCGAATTGTCGATGACAGCCGGTACNGCCGGCGGTGATCACCGTCCGATGGGATTCAACTACCAGTCCAACGAGTTTCTGCTGCAACAGAACTGGTTGCGGGTGGATCGCGAATTTGACGGGGGGACCCGGTTGCATTCGGACTGGATTCTCCCCGGGGCCGACTACAATTTCACCCGCGCGGTTGGACTCTTCGACGACCAGGACTCTCGCCACGGGATTGATCCTGTCCAGTTCTTTCTCTCCCGGAAGTTCGATGGCGTGGGCGACGGGCTGGAACTGACGCTGGGGCGTTTCTTTGCTCCCTTCGGTGTCGAGAGCATCGCTGGCCCCGACAACACCCTGGTGTCCCATTCCTACAGCTTTATTTACAACCCGTTCACCCAGACCGGCGGGTTGGCCCAGCTGGCCGTCAACGACAATTTGACCCTGCGTGGTGGGGTGGTGATTGGCAGCGACGTGTTCATTCACGCGAGCAACACGCCGACGTTTCTTGCCGGGATGCACTGGGTCGATGATGACGGCCTGTTGAGCGTCGATTTCCTGTCGATCACCAGCCATGGTCGCTACGACGCTCTTCACGAAATCCACAATCCCCAGGTGTTCGACCTGGTTGTGACCCGGGAGGTCTCCGATTCGGTCACCGTCACTCTCGAGGGACTGGGCGGATACGAGAAGGACTTTCCCGGAGTCGGCACGGCGTACTGGTACTCGGGCGTGGGATACGTCAACTGGGCCCTGGAAGACGATCTCGACGCGGCCGTCCGTCTCGAGTTGTTCAACGACGAGCATGGCAATCGGACCGGGTCTGCCGGTCTCTACACCGGGCTGTCGGTCGGGTTGTCTTACCGCTGGAACGAGCACCTGGTGGTTCGGCCTGAATTGCGGCTCGACCACAACAACGAGTCTCGTCCCTTCGACGGTGACCCGATGTTGTTCACGGCCACGTACGACGTGATCATCCGCTGGTAGGCGGTGGTCCTGTTGAGCCTGGGTGCTGCGAGTTGTGGGATGGGCAGGGAGATGATCAGGCTGGTGGCGTCTCGTCCAACTCCGCGCCGCCGGTGAAAATCACCGGGGTCAGCCGGGGGTTGGGTGGTCCGACGGTTTCCTCGACAAGCCGGAAGCCTCGCGCTTCGTAGTTGGGCCGCGCGTGGGGATGATCGTGGTTGCAGGTCCGCAACCAGACCCGGTTGGCTCCCATGTCCCACGCTCGTGCCACGGTCCGGCTCAGCAGCACCGATCCCAGTCCCTGCCCGATAAACTGTGGCAGCAACCCGAAGCAGACGATGCGGACGCTGCCGTCCTCCTGGCGTTCGAGTTCCGTGTAACCCACGGGGGTGCCTTCCAGGTACCCCACCCAGGTCTCAAAAGTCTGTTTCTTGATCAACTCGTTCCACGTCTCACGATCCCAATCGCCCCGGCCACCCCAGCGGTGCTGTTCTCCCACGGCCTGGAACAGGAACCAGTTGAATTCTGCACAGGGAGGATCGACAGCACGAAATCTCAACCGGCCGGCCGTTTCGTTGCCCGGTTCGACTGCCTGAAAGGAGCCGTGGTCTTCGAGTGTCAATTCCCAGGTGATCTTCTGTGACTGGTCGTCGATCGTCATGAGGAGATATTGGATTCCATTGTTGGGATCGTGGCAGACCCAGCGTCGTCGGGGTGTTAGAATACAGCTTCACGACAGGCGGGGCACCTGGTCCGGCTCACTGGAGAGATTTCCATGTTCCGTATCCTCGGCAACAAGCGTCGACTCTGCGACGGTTTCTCACGTCGCGACTGGCTGCACGTCGGCGGCCTGGGATTTCTTGGGATGGGCATGGCCGATGTGCTTCGCCTGCAGGATGTTTCGAAAGGGGCTGCACAGGCGGCTCCCGCCGGCGACCGCAGTTCCCTGGATGCGACATTCGGACGGGCCAAGCGGTGCATCCTGTTGTTGCCCTACGGTTCGCCACCTCAGCACGAGACCTTCGATCCGAAGCCGGAGGCTCCCGAGGAGATCCAGGGCGAATTGAAGGCAATTCCCACGTCCGTACCGGGGTACCAGGTCGGTGAGTACCTGCCGAAGATCTCGCGTGTTGCCGACCGGCTGACGGTGATCCGGTCGATGACTCATCCTTTCCCGGTCCATTGCACCGCGTACGTGACCAGCGGCATTCCCGATTACACTCCGGCTCTCGAGTCGAGGCCCCGTGATCCCAAGCTCTGGCCCTACATCGGGTCGGTTGTCGACTATGTGACCAGTCGCCGCGAGTCGGGTGTGCTACCGCGGGTGCCACGCAACATGGCCCTGCCCTGGAAAATGAATTCACGTGGCGGACCCAAGGCCGCCGCCGTCCAGGCCGGCCCCTACGCCGCGTTTCTTGGTCCGGCATACGATCCGGTGCTCACTGACTTCGAGGGCGAGGGGAGCCGCAAGTCGATCAAGATCAGTCCCGCCCGTGGCAAGAAACACGAGGTCTACGATCCTTATGCCGGGATGAAACCGGATGGTCGTTTCACGTTGGCCGGGGCCAAGCGGCGCGACAGCGTGACGCTGGAACGCCAGAACCGTCGCAATAGCCTGTTGAGCCGTTTCGGCCAGGCCCGGCGACAACTGGATCGCAACGCCGAATCGCTGAGCTTTGATCGGTATCAGCAACTGGCACTCTCGTTGCTCTCGACCACTCACGTCCACCAGGCGCTGGATATCCACCAGGAATCCGACGCGATGCGAACCGGTTATGGCATGAATCTGTTTGGGCAATCGTGCCTGGCCGCGCGGCGACTCGTCGAGGCCGGTAGCCGGTTCGTGACGGTGTTCTGGGACGAGTACGCTTTCCTCAACACCGACTGGGACACGCACTGGAACCACTTCTACCGTCTCAAGGACCGCCTGCTGCCCGGGTTCGACCAGGGTTTCTCGAGGTTGATTCTGGATCTCGAAGATCGCGGCATGCTCGACGACACGCTGGTGGTCTGGATGAGTGAGCACGGGCGTACACCGAAGTTCAATTCCAACGCCGGTCGTGATCACTGGTCGCGGGTCTACTCGATCGCGATGGCCGGAGCGGGGGTCGGCCGGGGCAATATCATCGGTGAGAGTGACCGCCTGGCCGGCGACGTGAAGTCACACCCGGTATCGCCCAAGGACATTCTGGCCACGATTTTGCACCTGATGGGGATCGACGCTCACACGACGATTCCTGACCGACAGGATCGTCCGGTTCCAGTGGCGGGCACGGGGGTGCTGCGGCCCGAGATCTTCCGGGGAACCTGAGGATGAACTGTCTTCGGGACATCGGCCTGGCGTTGGGCACCCTGTTGTCACTGGTGGCAACAGCGCCATCGGTTTTGGCCCAGGGGTCGGCCGTTCAGATCCAGGACATTTCACCACGTGGATGGGTGCCGGGCCAGGTGACCCGGGTGATCGTCACCGGTGCGGCCCTGGAGTCGGCGCGCACGCTCTGGACCAGCCTGCCGGTGACCGTCGTTCGCGTGAAAGGGTCCGGTGACGGACCCGGGCAGGCGACTTTCGATGTCACGGTACCCAGGACCAGCGTGGGCCGGGGGGCGGTCCGCGTGATGGCCGATGCCGGGCTCTCCAATGTCCGCCTGGTATTGCTCGACGGCCTGCCCGGCNTGGCCGAATCCCGGGTCGNCGACGACCGGGTGTTGTCCGGCCCGATGGCGGTGGACGGAATTCTTGATCCGGCGTCGACCGANCAGTATTCGATTCGATTGAACAAGGGCCAGCGGTTGACCGTGGATGCCTGGGCCCGACGGCTGGGCTCTTCGTTGGATCCTGTAATCCGCCTGGCCGATTCAGCGGGGCGATCNNTGGTGACGGTTGATGACTCTCCCGGGCTTGCCGGGGATGCCACGATCTCGTTGGTGGCCCCGGCGACGGATCTCTACACGGTCGTGGTCACCGATGTCAGCCGACGTGGTGGGAAAGAGTTCTTTTACCGGTTGAGGATCGGCCACTTCGAGCCGGTGGCGATGGCCTTTCCTTTCCGGGTGAAGACCGGGCGAGAGAACACTTTGCAGTTGCTGGGTCCACGCGTGGCCGAAACATTGACCCTGGCGTCGTCGACGCCGGTAGGAACAACCTGGGTTGGTGGTCCGGCCGGCCCCGGTGGCGGCCGATCGTTGTTGCCCGTGCAGGTGGTTGGTGATGACGTGCTGGTTGAACGCGAGCCCAACGGTCTTCGTGAGCAGGCCCAGGAGTTGCCTACGGGTGGGCGGGTCAGTGGGCGGTTCCAGAAACCGGGCGACCAGGACTGGTATCGCGTGTCGTTGAAGAAGGGCCGCAAGATACAGGTTGTTGGCAACACCGCGTCGATCGGTGTCGCCGGACGCTTGTACATGAGACTGGTGGATGCCGCGGGACGGACGATGGTTGAGGTGCCACCGTCGGTTTCCACCCGCACGACACTCGAACACACCACGGGCTCCGACCGTGACGCCTGGCTGGTGGTCGAGGAATTGCAGCGCCGGGGTGGTGGGTCCTTCGGGTACCAACTCGAGTGCCGGTTCGTTGAACGGGGGTTTTCGTTGTCCGCCGCCAGCGAGCGACTGCATGGGAAACCCGGAGGAAAGGTGGCGGTCAAGGTGACCGCATCCCGTCGAGAATTTAAAGGCGCGATCAAGCTGGGTGTGGAAGGACTGGGGCCGGATGTCGAACTGGCCGGGCAGTCGATTCCATCCGGAAAAAATGAAACCACGATGACGATCACGTTGCCCGCGGGACGAAAACCGGGGGAGTTGATTGGCCTGAAGGTCGTTGGCCGTGGATTGCTCGAGCCTCCCGATGCGGGCGAGACCGTGATCGAACGATCGTCGGTGAATTACAACCGGGGAGACCTGGGCAAGTACGAGGGGTTTATCAGTGACAAGAAAGGCGGGTTGAACTACGCCGAATACGATGTCGAACTCCCCGAGGCGGGCGAGTACCTGGTGCTGTTGAAGTACGCCGCAATGGCGGTTCGCGTTGCCTCGATGAAACTCAATGGCCAGACCGTCAACAGTGCAATCATGACCAAGACCACTGGCAGTTGGGATGTGAAAACGGCCCGCTGGTTCAACGAGGGGCTGGTGAAGTTTCCCCAGGGCAAGAGCGTGTTGCGTCTCGAGAAGACCGGTGTGTTCTCTCACCTGGCCACCATCCGAATCGCCCGCCAGGCGCCCCGGGCCAAGACCCCTCCCCGGTCGGTCCAGGCCTCGGCNAGCACACTCGATGCGCTGAGGGGGAGCCTNGGAGGAATGACATTTGTGCCCAGGGAACTGGACGGGACGTTGTTTCTGAGCGTGGGCCAAAAATGACGACAGGGAATCTTCGATCAACGAGGTGTTGTCTGGCAGTGCCGCTGATTGCGGTGATTGTGGCCGGATGGGTCCGTGTCGGATCAGCCGACGAGACCGCTCCGAAACTTGCCGCACTGGGGCCGTTCGAGAAACTCCAGGTGCAGCCTGCCGAGATCCACCTGCGGGACCGTTACGACCGCGTGCAGATGGTCGTGACCGGTGTCCGGTCCGATGGGGCAGCCGTGGACCTGACCGCGCTGGCATCATTTTCNGTTGGGTCNACCGGTATCGTNTCGGTCGTTGGCAGTCGGGTCAGTGCCCAGGGTGATGGGAGGACCACGCTGCGGGTTGATGTGGGCAAACACACCCGGATGATTCCCGTACGGGCTGAGGGGTTCAACCGGTCGCCGGTGGTTCGATTCGAGACGGGCTTGCTGGCGGCGCTGTCGAAACAGGGGTGCAATTCCGGTGGATGTCATGGAGCTCCCAGTGGCAAGGGCGGGTTTCGGCTTTCACTGCGAGGATTCAATCCACCGCTGGATGTGCAGACGTTGATTCGCGAGCAGTTTGCCCGACGCACCAACCCGCTGGATCCGCCGCAGAGCCTGTTGCTGAGAAAACCGACGATGCGTGTTGCACACGGTGGTGGACAACAACTGCAGGCCGACGATCCGGCCTACGCTTTGATTCACGGGTGGATTGGCGAGGGTTGTCAGCCGGATCCCGACGGGTCTCCACGATGCGTTCGGACCGAGGTGTTCCCGACTGACCGTGTCATCAAGTCCCCCGCCTCGTCACAACAACTGCGGGTCATCGCCCATTTCTCCGATGGCAGTTCACGAGACATCACGCACCTGGCCGTTTACAGCAGTTCCAATGCGGGACTGGCCACCGTGGATCGCCAGGGGGTGGTGACCGGTTCGGGGACCGGGCAGGTTGGGATCCTGGTTCGTTTTCTTGACCAGATGCAGGCGGCCCGGGTGACGCTGATCGAGAATCGCCCGGGGTTTGCCTGGCCGAATCCCACAGCAGCCAACAAGGTGGACCAGTTGGTCCACGATCGGTTGAAGGTGTTGCAGGTCCCGCCTTCCCCGGACAGTTCCGAGGGCCAGTTCCTGCGGCGAGTGACGTTGGATCTCACCGGGTTGTTGCCGACGGTGGAATCCACACGAGCCTTTCTGGATGACAAGCGNCCAAACAAGCGGGACCTGGTGATCGAGCGATTGCTGGTCAGCGACGAGCACGCCCTGTTCTGGGCCAGCAAGTGGGCCGACATGTTCCGGGTGACCCGTGGCCAGTTGGGCAGCCGGGGCGTCGACAAGTTCCATCGCTGGCTGGTGGCCTCGATCCAGGACAACCGTCCCTATGACCAGTTCGTCGCCGATCTGCTGACCGCGCAGGGCGACACGTTCAGCAATCCGGCCGCGAACTATTTTCGGGCTGCGGCCGACACCAGCGATGCCACCGAAACGACCGCNNGGCATTTCCTGGGGATTCGAATCCAGTGCGCGAAGTGTCACAACCACCCCTACGAGCGCTGGACCCAAAAGAACTACTACGGGATCGGGGCCTTCTTCAACCGCATCCAGCGGACCAAGCCCGACAAGAGCGGCAACCTGGTGGTGTGGGTGGCTCGTCGCGGAGAACTCGATGACCCCAATACCGGCCAACCCGCGGTGCCCTGGTTGCCAATGACCGGNCCGGCTGCCATCAAGGACGGCGANGCCGATCGTCGGGTGGCNCTGGCTCGCTGGCTGGTCGGCCAGGACAATCCGCTGTTTGCACGTGTCGAGGTCAACCGGTTGTGGGCCTGGGTCTGGGGTCGTGGCATCATCGAACCGGCCGACGATTTCCGGGCCTCGAATCCACCGGCCAACCCCGAATTGCTTGACTGGCTGGAAGAAGAATTTCTCCGGACCGGTTTCGATCGTCGGCACGTCCTGAGATTGATCCTGCGCAGTCGCACNTACCAGCGAGATTCCCTGGGCACCANCGAGAATCGGCGCGATATCGACTCGTTTTCTCACGCCCTGGTCCGGCGACTGACCGCCGAACAGATCCTGGACGCGATTTGCCAGGTGACCGGTGTTCCCGAGACCTACGGCGACTTGCCGCCGGGAACCCGCGCCACCCAGTTGCCATCCCCGGAAGGGACCCCGGTGTTTCTGCGAGTCTTTGGCAAGCCGAAGCGTGAGACGTCCTGCGATTGTGAACGCGACACGGGATCCAATCTCACCCAGTTCCTGGTGCTGGCCAACGGCGGCCTGGTCAATGGCAAGGTGGCCCACGCCAAGAACCGGTTCCGGGTGCAAATGGCCAAGGGATGGTCGGANGCCCGGATCGTCGAGGATCTCATCCTGGCGGCCTACAACCGGTTGCCGACCGACCAGGAGATGAAGACGGCACTGGCCCACATCGCGCAACGGCCGAAGAAACGCGAGGAGGCCCACGAGGATATCCAGTGGGCAATTCTCAACAGCAAGGAATTCCTGTTCCAGCACTAGAACGTTCGGGCCGTCGTGATGACAATTCTCCGCGGAATCCATTTCGAGTCGGCCAGGGTGTTCTGGCTTGTTGGAATGGTTCTCGTGCTTCTGNCTGGTGGCCTGGCCCGGGCCGAGGAATTCGACCGGCACTGGTCGTTCGTTGCTCCCAGGGCGGTTCAGCCTCCGGCGGTGCACAATTCGAGCTGGCCACGCGGGGCGATCGATCGCTTCGTGCTGGCACGATTGGAACGCGAGGGCCTGGCGCCTTCGACGGAGGCCAGTCGCCGGACACTGATTCGCCGATTGTCCCTGGATCTGCTCGGCCTGCCTCCGGGCGTGGATGAGGTCGAAGCGTTTCTGGCCGATCGGCGTCCAGGAGCTTACGGCCGACTGGTCGATCGATTGCTGGCCTCGCCCCGTCTTGGCGAACGGATGGCAATTGAATGGCTGGACGTGTCGCGATATGCCGACACGCATGGTTACCACGAGGACTACCATCGCGATATGTGGCCGTGGCGTGACTGGGTGATCCGGGCGCTCAACGACAACATGCCCTTTGACCGGTTCACCGTCGAACAGCTTGCCGGTGACCTGTTGCCCAATGCGACTCCACAGCAGATCACCGCGACAGGCTTCAATCGAAACCACGGTGTGACCGCGTCGGGAATCTCCGAGGAGTACCGTGTCGAGTACGTTTTGGACCGCGTTCGCACCACGGCCACGGCCTGGATGGGGCTCACGCTGGCGTGCGCGCAATGTCACGACCACAAGTACGATCCGTTCTCGCAGCAGGACTTCTATCGCTTCTTTGCCTACTTCAACTCGGTGACCGACAAGGGAGTTGAGAACAAGTCCGGAAATGTCGATCCGCTGATCGAGGTTGTGCCGCTGGACAGGATGGATGTCGAACAGCGTTTGAAAACGGCAATCGCGGATCTCGAACAGAAGCAGCTGGCCCGGGTGGCGGCGGCTGATCAACTGGTGGCACGGTGGGAGAAGTCACTCTTGAAGCGGAAGACGCGAAGACCGATGGTGCCGATTACCGGCCTGGCGGTTCATTGTCGACTGGATGAAGGAGCGGGTACGAGACTTTCCGGGGGAGGATCGTTGAAGGCGTCCCTGGTGGGTCCGGCACAGTGGGTGCCGGGAAAGGTCGGTGGCGGCCTGAAACTGGCCGGCAAGACATACGCATCGCTGGGCGACACCGCCGGATTCGATCGGTCGGACGCGTTCTCCTACGGAGGCTGGGTGCTGGGTGCCAGCACCGGCGCGATCGTCTCGCGGATGGACGATGAGGCCAACTACCGGGGGTGGGATGTGTACCTGTCGGGCGGCCACGTCGAGGTCCACATGATTCACTCGTGGCCGTCCAATGCGATGTACATCAAGTCGGCCGGCAAGCTGCCCACCGATCGTTGGACTCACGTGTTTGTTTCCTATGACGGCTCGAGCCGGGCCGAAGGCATCTCGCTGTACTTCAACGGTCAGAAACAGGAGGTCGGTTCGACTCGTGATTCGTTGTCTGGAACGATCAGGACGGACAAGCCGCTGCACCTGGGGCGTCGCAATCCCAGCGGTGTTCTCGACGGGTCTGTCGATGACGTGCGGGTCTACTCGCGGGCCCTGTCGCCTGTTGAGGTGAAAACGCTCGCCGGTGCCGACGGGCTCAGTGAGATCCTGGCGATTGCACCTGGGAAGCGAACACCGGACCAGCGAGAGTCGCTGATCCGCGGTTACCTGGAGTTGCACGACGAACAGTATCGGGCGGTGGCCGATCGGTTGTCACGTCGCCGTGGTGAACTGGCCGCCTTTGCCAAAGATCGGCCGACCGTGATGGTGATGCAGGATCTGAAAAAACCACGACAATCCTTCGTGTTGATGCGTGGCCAGTACGATCAGCATGGTGAGGCTGTCGCGCCGGGGGTGCCCGAGGTGCTGCCACCGTTGCCCGGGGACGCTCCGGCCAATCGGCTTGGACTGGCTCGCTGGCTTGTTGATGCCGATCACCCGTTGACGTCGCGGGTGGCGGTCAATCGCCTGTGGCAGATGGCCTTTGGACGGGGGCTGGTGGAGACAAGCGAGGACTTCGGCACGCAGGGAGAGCAGCCCAGCCATCCGAAGTTGCTTGATTGGCTGGCTCGCGACTATGTCCGCAGTGGCTGGGACACCAAGGCCATGTTGCGGCGAATCGTCACCTCGGCCACCTATCGTCAGTCGTCGGAGGTGACACGCAAGGAGTGGGTTCGCGATCCACACAACCGGTTGCTGGCCCGGGCATCCCGTTTCCGGTTGTCGGCCGAATTGATCCGTGACGGAGCGATGGCGGCCGGTGGATTGCTGGTCGAACAGATCGGGGGTCCCAGCGTGAAGCCGTACCAGCCGGCGGGGCTCTGGAAGGAAACGTCGAATCGTCCCTACGTGCAAGACAGCGGGTCGTCGCTCTACCGACGCAGCCTCTACACCTACTGGAAACGGTCGGTGCCGCCTCCCAACATGTTTGCCCTGGACGCGCCGACTCGCGAGATGTGTATCACGCGACGGCAGCGGACGAACACGCCGTTGATGGCCCTGGTGCTGATGAATGATCCGACCTTTGTCGAGGCGGCCCGCGGACTGGCAGTGCAGGCCCTGGTCCGGGACGCAGCCAACCAGTCGGATCGCCTCCGATGGATGTTCGCCCGCGTGACCTCGCGGAAACCCCTGGCCGACGAACTCAAGATCCTGGTCGCCCTTCTCGATGACCAGAGGGTTCGGTTCCGGGCACATCCGGGGTCGGCCAGGGAGTTGCTTTCGGTGGGTTCATCGCCGATCGATGGGCGAGTGGAGGTGGTCGAACAGGCGGCGTGGACTGCACTGTGCAGTGTCCTGCTCAACACCGACGAAGCGATCACCAGGGAGTAGTCGACGTGAGTGGCCAACCGCAATTCCCCCCGATGGCCATCAATCGCCGCGCGATGTTCTCGCGAACGGCGGGTGGGCTGGCGGCCGCGGCGCTGACGAGCCTGGGCCAGTCGGATGCGACCGGTGCGGAGCACGTGGCGTCCGGCCCACATTTTCCACCACGTGCCAAGCGAGTGATCTACCTGTTCCAGTCGGGTGGGCCGTCTCATATCGACCTGTTCGATCACAAGCCGCAACTGGCCGGGCACCATGGAAAGGAATTGCCCGACTCGGTCCGCAACGGCCAGCGGTTGACCGAGATGACACACAAGCAGAGCAAGTTTCCGTGTGTCAGCAGCTCGTTGACCTTCAAGCCCCACGGCGAGTGCGGCCGGTATCTCAGCGAGGTGCTCCCGCACATCGGTTCGATCGCCGATGAGATCTGCGTCGTCAAGTCGATGCACACCGAGGCGATCAATCACGACCCGGCGATCACGATGATGAACACCGGCACGCAGCAACTGGGCAAGCCGAGCATGGGGAGTTGGTTGAGCTACGGACTGGGCAGCGAGAGCCGCGATTTGCCTTCGTACGTGGTACTGATTTCCCAGGGCACCGGCCGACCCGGCGGGCAGCCCTTGTTCTCGCGGTTGTGGAGCAGTGGTTTCCTGCCGTCAGACCACCAGGGAGTGAGATTTCGGCGGGGCCGGGATCCGGTGCTGTTCCTGGTCGATCCGCCGGGGATCGACCGATCCGGTCGACGGGCGATGCTGGATGGGCTGGCCCGGCTGAATCGCCTGAAGCAGCGTCAGGTGGGTGATCCGGAGATCGAAACGCGGATCGCACAGTACGAGATGGCCTTCCGCATGCAGGCCTCGGTTCCGGACCTGGTCGATGTCTCCGACGAAACCAAATCGACGTTGGACGGGTACGGTCCGGCGGTGAGGACCCCGGGGACGTTCGCCGCGAATTGCCTGCTGGCTCGCCGCTTGGCCCAGCGGGGCGTGCGGTTCATCCAGTTGTTCCACCGCGGCTGGGACCAGCACGGCGGGTTGCCCACGGCGTTGCGTGGCCAGGCCCGGGACACGGACCAGCCGGCCGCGGCGCTGGTGAAGGACCTGAAGCAGCGGGGGATGCTCGAGGACACCCTGGTTGTCTGGGGCGGCGAGTTTGGGCGGACCGTTTATGCCCAGGGCAAGGTCTCACCGGGCAATTACGGCCGGGACCACCACGGGCGATGCTACAGCCTGTGGATGGCCGGCGGCGGAATCCGTGGCGGGATCGAATACGGCCGAACGGATGACTTCTGTTACAACGTGGTCGAGAATCCGGTCCACGTCAACGATCTCAACGCCACGATGCTGCACTGCCTGGGCCTGGACCACACGCGGCTGACCTACCCGTTCCAGGGCCTGGATCAGCGGTTGACCGGCGTCGACGAGGCGGAGGTGGTCGACGCGTTGCTGGCGTAGTGTCTCGAGGCGGACTTGCCTTACAGCAGCCCGGAGATCGGCTGGTAATTCTCCATCGCGCGAGCGATGTCACGGGGGACGCCCTGGTTGAGTCGCAGTTCCCCGATGTCGAAGAGCGTGTTGAAGACGGTCCCGACCAGGTTGTCGATGTAGAAAGGCCTGGTCAGTGGCTCACCGACGTTGCGGGTCGACTGCCCGATGACCTGTCCCATTTCGAGCCCGCCACCGGAGAGCAGCAGCGGGGCGATGTTGCCCCAGTGATCGCGTCCGCCCTTCTTGTTGATTCGTGGCGTGCGACCCATCTCACCGCAACACACCAGCAGGACCTTGTCCTCCAGGCCCCGATCGTGGATGTCCTCGATGAATGCCGAGACCGCGCGGTCGAAGGGTCGCCCCATGTAGTTCATGCCGGTGATCATGTCGGCGTTGTTCACGTCCGCGTGCATGTCCCAAACGAAATTGGTCGTGACGGTGATGAACCCGCAGCCGCGTTCGACCAGTCTCCGGGCCAGCAGCATCAACTTGCCAAGCGTGTTGCCGTTGTCGCGATAGTTCTTGCGGTTGTTCCATCTCGGGTCGGTGGCGGCCTCGGGGGACACGGCCCGGGTGTCGTAGCGAGCGATTGTCCCGGGGTCTTCCTTGGACAGGTCAAACGCGTCGGCGACGCCGCCCAGGATGGTGTTGAAGGCCTGCTCGCGGATCCGATCCAGTCCCTCGCGGCGACCGTTGTCGTCGAAGGATCTCTTGAGCCTGTCGAGCCGGGTCAGCAGTCCACGGCGGTCATTCAGACGGTTCATCGGCAGCGTCAATTTCATGTCCGCCTTCAAGTCGCCCCCGCCGCTGGGCGTGAAGGGTTGGTAGGCCGAGCCGATGGTGCCGGTCGAGTCGAACTTGCCAAACGTGCTGATCCCGGGCATGGCCTTTTCGTCGACCGCCTTGGGGAACAGCAAGACGTTGGTCGGCATGCCGTTGTCGGAACGGTTCTGGCCAACGATCCGGGAATAGATCGAGCCGAGGTTGCCGCCGAAGGTGCTCTTGCCGACGATCGGCTTGATGTCGTGGCGACCGTCGCCGGTGACGAACGAACGGACGATGCTGGTCCGATCCGCCAGTGCCGCCAGCTTCTCGAACGTCGATCCGTAGGTCACTCCGGGAATCGCTGTCTTGATCTCGCCCGTGGCACTGCGGATGCCCGAGGGAGCTGTCATCTTGGGGTCGAACGTCTCGACTTGCGAGGGGCCCCCGTGCATGAACAGGAACACCACGGCCTTGTCACGGACAGCCTGTCCGCTGGCGGCGGTGGCTTCACGACCGGCGATCAGGTCCGCCAGTGTCAGGCCACCCAGTCCCAGGCTGCCGATCTTCAGAAAATCGCGACGACCGTAGCGGCGATCTCCGTCATAGACGTTCAGCATCGTCTGGTTCCCAAAGAGGCGTCTTACCAACCCTGATTCTATCAGAGTTCATCGATCCGAGACAGCGCCGGGTTTGAGTAGAAATGGGGAGCGATCACTCTCCGATGCCATACAGATGCGTCTTGGTTCGAAGGATCATCAATCCGTTGGTGATTGCGGGCGAACCCATACAACCCGCATCCAGCGTGTTTGTGGCCAGCGCGGTGTACTTTTTTGGGTTGGCGGCAAAGACGTGGGATTTGCCCGTTTCGCGTTCGAAACAGAAGATGCGATCTCCGACCAGCACCGGCGATGCGGTGAACTTGCCGGCGATTCGCTTGGTCCAGCGGGCCTTGCCGGTCGTGATGTCAATGCAGGAGGCGACTCCACTGTTGTCGACCATGAACATCGAGTCCTCGACAAGCAGTTGTGCCGGCCTGGCTGGCACTCCCTGTCGAGTGCTCCACGCCACGTGGCTCCTGGTGATGTCGCCGTTGCCGTCGGGACGGACGGCGACCAGCTTGGACGGTGAACTGGTGGTGATGTAGACCTTGCCGTGGCTGAACAGCGGTGGGATGCACGCGTTCATTCCGCCATGAATCACTCGCCACAATTCCTTCCCGGTTTTGGGTTCGTAGGCCATGGTGGCCATGGCGCCGGGCACGATCACCTGGGTGCGGCCCTTGAAGGGGATGACCCGGGCGGTGCCGTAGGCCTTCTTGATATCACCGTTGTCCGACTTGTAGTCGACATCGCGATTGTTGCGCCAGACGGTCTTGCCGTTGCGCTTGTCGAAGGCCACGACGAACTGGTGGTCGTGGCCATCGAAGGGCAGGAACAGCAGGTTGCCGTGGATCGAGATGCTCGAGCCGGGACCCCGCCAGTGGTTGCATTCCAGGTCCTCGCGCTTCCAGATCACCCGACAGGTCTCGGTGTCCAGGCAGGCGGTGCCCAGGGCACCAAAGGTGACATAGATCCGGCCCTCCTCGACGTAGGGCGTGGGCGAGGCGTAGCTGTTGAACGGGTGGCAGTACTGTGGCTTTTCGTGTTCGAAGAGTGTCTTGTCGTGCAGGATCTTGCCGGTCTTGCGATCCAGGCACAGCAATGCCAACCGGTGTCCGTCCTCGGTGGCCGTTGTCATCCAGATACGGTCTTTCCAGGTCACCGGTGATGACCAACCCTTGCCCCAGATCTCGGTCTTCCACTGGACGTTCTTTGTCTCGCCCCAGGTGGTGGGGATCCCTGTTGCGTTCGAGGTTCCATCCCCGCGGCCTCCACGGAACTGGTTCCATTCGGGGTCGGCGGCCAACAGGCTGGTGGTGGTGAGTGACAACAGCAGGAGGGAACGAATCGACATGGGAGTTCCGGCGAGTCAGGGGAACAAGTGGGAGATGGAAAACAGTGGTTTGGATTATACCCGAGAGGAGTCGGCTCGGTTGAGCAAACCCCGGAGTCCAGACGACAATGATCCCCACTGGCCGGTTCGTGCGTCAACTCGACCGGCCCTCGAAATACCAGGTGAACGGGACCCGCTGGATGTATCTCTCGCCACGACTCGCCCTGCTGCTGGTTGCAGCATGTCTTGCTCTCGGGACGTCACAACTCTCCGCCCAGGGGACTCTCGAGGATTACCAACGCGCGCAGGATCTGGGGAAGCGGACTGCCAACACGGTCCATCGCCGGGGGGTTCGGCCGCGGTGGTTTGCCGACGACCAGGGAGCCTGGTACCGGGTGGCCCGGGGAAACGGTCGTCACGAGTTCATGCTGGTTGACGTGAAACGAGGACGGCGGCGACCGGCGTTCAAGCACGACGACCTGGCCAGGGCTCTCGAGAAGGCAACGGGCAAGGAATTCGACAAGGATCGGCTGCCGCTGGAGCAGTTGCGGTTTTCTCCGGACCGGTTGACGTGCTGGTTCCGGGTCGCCAGCAAGGGATGGACCTGCGTGCTGAAGAGTTGTTCGCTGCAAGAGGCCAGGCAGCCCGAGAATTTCGATGCCGGGTCGGACAAGGAGCCCCCCGGCTGGCGCCGGCCAGGGTTCGAATCGCCTCGCAATCGACGATCCCCCGACGGGACGTGGGAAGTGTTTGTCGAGAAGCATGACCTGCACCTGAGGAATCGAAAGAGTGGGAACGAGGTGCCGTTGACCCGGGGAGGCACGCAGGCGTTTGACTGGTCCGACGGGGTCTACTGGTCTCCCGATGGCTTGAAAATGGTGGCGCTGAGAACCCGCGTGGGGGACAAGCGACGCATCCACATGGTCGAGTCATCACCGGGAGATCAATTGCAGCCCAAGCTCCTCTCGCGGAACTATCTCAAGCCTGGTGACAAGATTCCGTTGACCAAGCCGCACCTGTTCGACGTGACAGCCGGCCGTGAAATTCCGGTCCCAGACAAGTTGTTTGCCAATCCGTGGCGGACCAGGGAAATCCGATGGGAGGCTGGTGGCGACAACTTCACCTTCCGTTACAACCAGCGGGGTCACCAGGTGCTGAGGTTGATCCGGGTGAATGCGAGAACCGGAGCAGCGACAGCAGTGATCGACGAGACCAGCCCGACGTTCATCGATTACGCCTACAAGCAGTTCCTGTTCTACCTGGACAAGACCAACGAACTGATCTGGATGTCGGAACGGGATGGGTGGAATCATCTCTACCTGCTGGATGCCACGACAGGAACGGTCAAGAACCAGGTCACGCGTGGAGAGTGGGTCGTCCGGGGAGTGGATCGGGTGGATCCCCGGTCTCGCAGGATCTGGTTCCGTGCCAGCGGGATCGATGCCGACGAGGACCCGTATCACATCCACCATTGTCGAATCGGTTTCGACGGCACCGGCCTGGTCCGTTTGACAGGTGGTGATGGGACTCACACGGTCCGCTACTCACCCGCTGGCCGATTCCTGGTCGACACGTGGTCCCGGGTGGATCATCCCGAGCAGGCCGTGGTGCGTGATGCCGAGACGGGTCGCCGGGTGTGCGGGTTGGAAAAGGCTGACATCG
>PBOU01000071.1 GCA_002724415.1 Planctomycetaceae bacterium | reverse complement strand
TGTTTCCCCGCCCACAACAGGTGGGATTTTACATGCGCAATACCACTGTGAAACTTTCGGTTGCCTATATCGGCAGTACCGGTCGTATCATCGAACTGCATGACCTCGAGCCGCTCAACGAATNATCGGTAGATTCTCAAGTCAACAGCATCCAGTTTGTCCTCGAGATGTCGCGTGGGTGGTTCAAGGAGAATGGTGTGCGCATAGGGCATCGCGTCAAGACCAACCGGGGCGAACTGGNCGAGGTGCTGCTTCCGGTTCCATGAAAATTGCCCTCGCGCAAATCAACACCACTGTTGGTGACCTAGCGGGCAACGAGGCATTGATCCGCNCGGCGTATGCAACAGCGGTGGGTGCCGGGGCTGACTTGGTCGTTACGCCCGAATTGGCTGTTACCGGCTATCCNCCTCGTGACCTGCTGCTGAAGAGTGGTTTCATTCAGCGCAATCTCGAAGTTGTCAAGCGGTTGGCTGCGGACACGGGTGCCACAGGNTTGGTTGTTGGTTGCGTGGGCCTTAACGAAAGCCAGCCCGGTCGCTCGGCCACAAATTCTGTGGCTNTGCTGCACGAAGGGCGCATGGTTGCCGCTCGGACAAAGACCCTTCTGCCGACCTATGACGTTTTCGATGAGGATCGCTATTTCGAGCCCGCGAAGGGGAACTCTCCCGTGGAGTTTCGCTCTATGAAATTGGGCCTGACCATCTGCGAGGATGTTTGGAACGATGCCGATTTTTGGCGCGACCGTCGTTATCATGACGANCCAGTCACTCAGCTTGCCGAGTCAGGCGCAGACTTGCTTATCAACATCTCAGCATCACCATGGCACTTGGGCAAGGATGCCATGCGTCATGAAATGCTCGCCAGTCTTGCTGCCAAGGTCCATTGCCCACTGGCCTACTGCAACGCTGTCGGTGGTAACGATGAACTGATATTTGATGGAGGNAGCCTTGTGTTGGACGCGCAGGGAAGGCCCCTTGCCCAAGGGAAGCGGTTTGCTGAGGATCTTGTAATGGTGGATCTGCTGGATACGCCACCGATTGAAATTGCTGAAGGAGATGACGAGCAGGCACTGCATGATGCGCTTGTGCTAGGCGTGCGAGACTATCTCCGCAAGTGCGGCTTTAAGAGTGCAGTGATTGGTTTAAGCGGTGGCATTGACTCAGCTGTCACGGCGAGTATTGCCGTGAGTGCACTTGGCGCGGAGAATGTCCGTGGAATCACAATGCCATCTGAGTATTCCTCTGCGNGCAGTATTTCCGATTCCGAGAGACTNGCATCAAACCTTGGCATTGCGTGTGATGTCGTCCCCATCAAGACGGCATTCGAGACATTGAAGGGCGGCCTTGCGTCGCTTTTTGACGGCCGACCTGAAGACGTTACCGAGGAAAACATGCAGGCGAGGCTGCGTGGGCTTATCCTCATGTCCGTCTCCAACAAGTTTGGCTCGCTGGTTCTTACCACTGGCAACAAGAGCGAGCTGGCCGTCGGCTATTGCACGCTATACGGCGATATGTGTGGCGGACTTGCCGTGATTAGTGATGTGCCCAAGACTATGGTTTATCGGCTCGCACGCTGGATCAACCGTGACCGGGAGGTNATTCCTGTTGCCACCATCGAGAAGCCACCCTCAGCCGAGCTGCGNCCTGGGCAGAAGGATGAGGANTCCCTGCCGCCCTACGATATTCTTGATGCNATTCTCGAGCAGTATGTGGTTGAAGGACGTGCTTTGTCGGAAATCATCAAGGCTGGATTTGATGGTTCCANAGTTCGCCGCATTGCCCGCCTGATCGACCTGAATGAATACAAGCGTCGCCAAGCTGCACCCGGATTGAAGGTTACCAGTAAGGCCTTTGGTGTCGGGCGACGCATACCGGTAGCGCAGCGTTATCGCGAGGAGGGGCATTGACTCGGGATGGCATTTCGGGGAGGGTGAGGGGAATGAGTATATTACGTTTTTTCGTAGGCGGCTTGGCGGCGTGCACGGCCATGCCGGGACTTGCGGCGGATAAGCCGAAGGTGTTTGAGGTCGCGGCGTTGAAGTTCACACCGCCAAAGAGCACAAAGGAGGTTACGTGGACAGTGGAGGCACCAACGAGCCGGATGCGCAAGGCGCAGTTCAAGGTGGTGGGCGCCAAGGCGGAGGCCACGGCGCAGTGTGTGTTCTTCTATTTCGGCCCGGGCGCGGCGGGAGGCGTTCAGGCGAATTTTGCAAGATGGATCAAGCAGTTTTCTCCTCCGCCCAAGCCGGCGGAAATCAACCAAGGAACGCGCGAGGTAAACAAGGTGAAGGTGCATGTGCTTAAAGTGAACGGAACGTATCTGGACGGACCCCCGTTTGGAGCGAAAATTCCGAAGAAGAATTACCGCCTGTACGGGGCCATTGTGGATGCGCCGCGGGGCGCGGTGTTTGTAAAGATGACAGGACCGGCGGCACTGGTGATGCAGGCGGAGGCAGCGTGTTTCAAGATGATTGAGTCAGCACTGAAGTAATAGGAGGACAGGTTTACGATTGGCGTACGCTTGGATTTCGTGTAATGATCACGGGCTCCGTGCTAGGTGATGCCATGAGATTATTTGGTTCGACTTTCTTACTGGTGGCATTCAACGCCGAGGCGGATCCACGTGGGTTTGTCGAGCCGGTNATAGTGATGCAAAAGAGCGCGGAGAAACTACAGTTGGACGGTTTGCCCGGGAACCAGATCCGTTCGGCTTTTAGCCCAAGATAAAATGATACGTGCGACTGCCATAGTGATTTTCCTCGCGGGTGTCCTCGCGCTGCCCGGTGGCACGGTCCGTACGCTGGCGGGCAAGAGTTACTCGGGCTATGTGAGGTTTGTGGATGGAACGACACTTGGTATTGGCCCGGCCAAGGGCGAAGTGGTGAAGGTGCCGCTGGAACAAGTGGCNTACGCGAGCTTCGAACCACCGGACGACCTGTCGCAGCTTGAACAGGGCTCGCCGCTGGCCGGCAAGGGAACGGGGCTTCTGGGGGCATACTACAGCCGGCCGGGGCACAAGGGCAGGGTGGTTTATCGAGTGGATGAATCAGTCGATTTCCAGTGGGGAATGGAACGGCCGATGCCAGATGTGAATCGTGACTATTTCTCCATTCGCTGGACGGCGGACCTGGAAGCACCAGCGACCGGGATGTACACGTTTTACATCGATGCCAATGATGGCGCGTCGTTGAATCTGGGTGACGGCAAGTTGAAACTGGGGCAAATGGATCCGGAGGCAGGCTTCGTGACCAAGGGCAAAGTAAAGCTTGAGGCGGGAAAACGTTACCCGCTGATGCTGGATTTCTTCGACAACTATGGACAGGCCAACGTCCGTTTGCAATGGAGCGGACCGGGTATCCCGCGNGCCACCATTCCGCGTCGGCAACTTTATCCGCGCCTTGGATTGCCGGATTCAGGGCAGTCGGTGGAGGGCGGGAACGGCTTGGTGGGTACGTACTACCGCAACCGGTTTTTTTATGGCGACGTTCTTTTGCGTGTGGATCCGCGGTTGGATTTCAACTGGGCCAAGGGGCCGGCCGAATCGATGGCGGCCGACAACTATAGTGTGCGATGGATGGGGCAATTGGATACGACGGCTGAGGGTGAGCACCTCTTTCACTTGTCGGCCGATGAAGGCGTGCGGTTGTGGTTGGGTGGCGAGCTTCTGATCAACGACCTGCGGAACCAAGCTCGCAAGGAAATCAACGCGCGCATTACGCTTAAACCAAAAAAACGTTATGACTTTAGGCTCGAGTTGGTGAATCGCCGTGGAGGTAATCAGTTAAAGATGGAATGGACACCGCCCGGTGGCAAACGCGCGCTGTTGCCGGCGGAACGATTGCATGCATCGTTTGCCCCGCCGGCGCCGGATGAGGTAAACACGGGCAAAGTGGATTTGGCCTCGACGCTGGGGGTGTTCACATGGGGAGGTTCGCGGATCGCCCAAGCCGTCATGAAGGCGGACAAAACTTCCATTCGTTTTGCTGATGGGTTTTCGCCGACACGGATTTCCACGCTGAACGTGGCTCGGATNGTTTTCCAGCCCGTTCCAGAGCGCTTTGCCAATGCCTTGCCCAAGGAGGCGCGCGGGGTGCTCTTGAAGACGGGTGAATTTATTGAGGGCCGCTTNCATTCTTTTGCCGATGGGAGTGTGGCCATTGACTCGGCACTGTTTGGCCGTCGTGAATACGGCATACTGGACGTGTTGGCGTTGCAGCTTGAGAGAATCAANGGTCCGCCAACCGTGGCNCGTTTCACGGCCAATNTGGAAGATGGATCCCTGTATCATCTGCGGAGTTGTCGGNTGGACAAGGATCAGCTGGAACTGGATGACCCGACAGTCGGTCGATTCCAAGTTGGCCCACAAGAGTTGGTGGAACTAAAGCGGATATCTTCCAAGGAGTAGTCATTNGATCCATGAATCGGCAGTGATTCATGAGNCTAAAAAAAAGAGCCGGGATTGCTCCCGGCTCCTGATTGAATTTCTTAGCCCCTATTATTGCACTGTGAGCTTGTGGCTCTCGGAGTGGCTGTTGAACTCGGGGGCGTACATGCACTGTATGCTGGCCATGCCGGACTGGTACTGGCCCTTGTGCTGGACGCGCACGCTATACTCAAAGACGTAGGTGCCCTTGGGCAGGTAGTCGATNAAGAAGTGCGTGGCAGTGTCGCGAGTGCTTTCGTAGTAGCCGAGGCCGTCTTGATAACGGTACCTGCTAAGTACGTTCACCGGCTCAGTGCCGCTTCCGCGTTGATCCTTGAGNTGNACGTATTCCATGTCGCGATCGGTGCGGAGGACGATGCGCTGCACGAGCTCGTCGCCGACGGCCGCGGTGCCGTTGAAGNGCTTNAGCTGCGGGCCCTTGTTGGTGTTGACCTTGATGAAGAGTTTCTTCTGTAGGGTCAACGGGGTGCCCTCGTGNGGGGTAATCTTGCTGATATCCTCCATGTATTGCCAGTGGACGCTGCCCCAGGCAACACCTTCGTCGTGCTTGGTGACCTTGATCTTGCCCATCTCCGGNTTCACNTCACTTGACAGGAAGCGGTGCTCGTAGAAGCCGGTGCCAGCCTCGACATTCTTGGGGTCGATCTTGGTGTCGCCAACGGTGACTTCCACAAGGGCTTCATTGGCGAGCCAGTTGGCACCCTGCAAGAGCAGAGCGTAGCAGGCGTCAGCGGTGGCCTTGGTGGTTTTCCAGTCGCGGGTCTGCTTNTGNTTGAGGAGCCAGACCTTGCATTCTTCGACGTTGTCGAAGTCGCGGGCGACCTCGTGCAGGGCCTCAATCATCATGGCNTGTGTCTCAATGGGGGCACGGTACCACCACCAGCTATGCTCGGTGTCGCGCCAGAACATGCCCATTTCCTCNTCGGTGACGGAGCGCTCCTTGAGTGAGGCGATGATGTCGCGCGGGGTCACCTTGTCGCCGAAGCGGTTGAGGCCGATGGCGATGTGGGCCTGNCTCTGGCGGTTTCCGTTGACGGCCGCACCGATGCCNCCTCCAACNTGCANCCAGTGTTTCTTGGCCTGCGCGANGAAGTAGTCGACNGCCTCCTTGTNCTGCGGGGCAATCTTGCGGTCCTTGAGGAAGAAGCTGCGCCCGTAGAGGTAGAAGGCGATGGTGGTGGACAGGTTGTTCTTGTCCTTGTGGCCATGATCGACAATCCAGCGGTAACGCTTGTGGATCCAGCCGTCCATGCGGTTGAGCGCCTTGATGGCCATGCTCGAGTCAATGTTGACGCCGAGATGGCGAAGGCGGCCGAAGCCGGTGGCGATGTAGAGGGTCATGTAGTCATTCGGCGGGCCGCCGGGGAACCAGCTCCAGGCACCGTCGGGCCTCTGCAATTCACGCAGCTTGGTGAGCATGCGGTTCTTCTCGCGGGCAAGGCGGCCGTCCTCGAACAGGATGCCCACGTTGCGACGAGCCTGACTTTCCTTCTTGGCCTGACGCAGCCACGGGGTTTCCTCGAGCATGACAGCCTTGAGGTCCTGATTCTTTTCCAACGGGCTGTCGAGCGCGGGTGTGTTGCGCCATTGGTCAAACACCTGCCGGATGCGCGGATCGCTGTTGGCGATGTGTTGGGCAAGGCTATTGGCGTACAGGCGGTTGAACGTCTGCTCAGCGCACTCGTGCGGATACTCCATCAGGTAGGGCAGCGCCATGACGGCGTACCAGCTGGGGTTAGAGACCATTTGTACGGTGTAACGCTCGTGCTGGATGGTGTCGGATTTGCCGGAGCCGATGAGCTTGGCGAAGTTGAATTTCTTCGTCTTCGCGCCGCGAATGGGCAGCGGCAAGCTCTCGGTGACAAAGATGCGCCGCGAGAGCACCGGCAGGTGGTTGGCCTCGCCGTCGCTCATTTTGTCAGTGGCGCCGACCGCCTTGTAGGCGAGGAAGCCCATGCCGTCGGGCACCTGCAGGCGCCAGCTGTAGGTCTTGCTCTGCTTGGCGGGCACCTCGAAGGCCTTCTCGTTGGCCTCGTTATTGAGGAGCGGGTCGACGTTGTCGCCGCTGGTGGCGTCGTTGAACGTGAGCATCACCTTGCCCTTTTGCACGACCTCGGAAAGGTTACTGACCTTGACGGTAAACTCAAGCATGTCGCCCTCGCGCAAGAAGCGCGGCGGGTTCGGCTGCACCATCAGGTCCTTGGCGGTCACGGCCGTACCGCTGAGGAACCCACTTTCCAGCGACTGCCCGTGTGTGAAGCCCATGAACTTCCACTGCGTGAGTGCCTCGGGCATGGTAAACTCCATACGAACCTCACCGTCCTTATTGGCCACGAGGTGCGGGAAGAAGAAGGCGGTCTCGTTAAGGTTCTTGCGGGCGGTGACCTGGGTAAGATCGGGGCCGACGTTGTTGCCATCCGGACCTCCCTGCTTGCCCTGCTGCCCACGACCATCCTTGTCGTCAGCACGCTTGCGGGCCTTCTGCTTCTCTTCAGCAAATCCCTCTCCGGCGGCCCCGTCTGCCATGGCCAAGTTTTGCGCCACCGGCGGAGCCGCGCCTCCCGGAGCCGCAGCAGCCAGGGGCATAGCACGGGCGTTTTCCATAAGTGCGCCCTTGGCCAAGGCATTGCGCCTACCGAAATACTGGTAGCCCCAGAGGTTGGCGGTGATTTCATTCGGGAACCGGCGGTAACTCAGGCTGTAGCCCTTGTGCTGCCGGGGCCACTGGCCGCGCATGTACTGCAGGCTCTTGGTCACGTTTTCAAACGACTGCTGTACGTGCGAGTAGTCGTGGCGGAAGACGCTGAACGCCTGCTGCCAGCCGTGCGGCTTGAACTGGTCGAGGCTCTCGTCGTAGAGCGTGGCGACCATCTCGGCAATGGCCTTCTTGGCGTTGTGGCCGGTGACGACCGCGGTCCACGTCTCCTTCTGGCCGGGCTCGAGCTTGTTGGTGAAGTGCTCCCACTTGACGTGCAGGTTCTTGTTGGTCCACGGCACATTGACCTTGTGGCTGCTGAGGTAAGCGCGGTTCTCGCGCACCATCGTGACATGCAGCGTGAAGCCGCCGCGCATGGCCTCGGTAACGGCTTGCTTGATCTGAAACTGCGTCAGGCCGCGCTCGGTCCAGAACGCCTGCAACGGCTTTCGGCGATGGACAACTTCGACGTAGGCACGGGCCTGGTCGTAGCCACTGCCCCACAACGCCATGAACTCGCCACCGGGCTCGAGGCTCCATACCGGTGCCTTGAGCACGTGCGGCACCTTGATGGCGAGCTTGCCGGCCTTGGGGTTCAAGACCTGGATGGGCAATTGCGCGGTGACCTTCTTGCCGAAGCGATCCTGCGTCTCGAGCATTGCGCGGTAGGCGCCAACGGGCAGCTTGACGGCAAAGTTGGCGGCGCCGGCCTTGTCAGTGGTGAAGCCCTTCTCGGCGACGACCTTGCCCAGCTCCCATGAATTGGGTTGGCTGAGGTCTGGTTCGGGCTTGAAGGTAAGGGCGCGCTTGCCGAGCAACCGCGGCATGGGGTAGTAGCCGCCGCGCAGCTTCTCGCGCTGGACGGTCTTGGGTTCCTGAAGCGCGTAAACCTTGATCGAGCCCTCGG
>PBOU01000070.1 GCA_002724415.1 Planctomycetaceae bacterium | reverse complement strand
CTGCACGCGGGGGTCGGTCAACAGCGAGATGGCCGCCTCGCGGTGCCGGCCCAGTCGGGCGGTTGCGGCATGGCGTTCCAGTCCGCGGCGTTGGTTTTCAATCGACGACAACAGTTCGGCTCGTCGGCTCAGGCGGCGGTCGGTCAGGCCCTCGGGCAGTCGTAGCACCGGGGCCTTGAAACGCGACTTGTCCTGGACCAGCGATTCGGTGCTTCGACGGTAGGCGTACTGTGGATAGGCCCCCTTGACGTCGCCGCCGCGGTAGGGAGATGCCTCGATGAACCACGGGTCAAAGCTGGGGCCCATCTGGCCACCGAACTGCCCGGGAGTGACCACTCCGCCCTGGTTCATGTTGACCAGTCGCTGTGGCAAAACGACGCCGGAAGGCAGTCCGTTGTTGCGGTCCTGGACCATCCGTCCGGCCACGGCGGTGACGGCCGGCCAGTCGCTTGGTTGCGGGCGATTGGGCCGGTACCCGGGCGGCAACTGGCTGCGCCCGGTGAGCATGATCGTGTGGGCCTCGTTGTGCTCGTTGGACCAGTGGGTCAGAGAACGCAGAAGAGTCAATCGATGAGCCCGTGCCGCCAGCAGCGGCAGGTGTTCACAGACCTGCAGGCCCGGCACACGGGTCGAGACCGGCTGGAACTCGCCCCGCACGCGGTCGGGCGCCTCGGGCTTCATGTCGAAACTGTCCAGCTGCGAGAGTCCGCCCGAGAGAAAGACGACCAGGACAGAACGTGGTGGAGTGGTCGCCGCCGATGACGACGTCTCGCGCGCGGCCAGCACATCGGCCAGCCCCGTGCCGGCCAGGCCCAGCGAACCGGCCTGGAGCAGTGTGCGACGTGAAAGACGAGAAGGCAGGGGCATGTGATGTGGTGGAAACCTACTGGGCAGCGAGAATGAAATCGACAATCGGCGTGGGGTCCTTGAGGCTGTGCGGGTGGTGCTTGCCCCCCTTNTTGACGATCACCTTGATCGTGCCGCCCCACTTGCGGTAACGCCGGGCGAACTCGGCGGTGTGTTCCTTGAACGGAACGCTCTCGTCGGCGTCTCCACAGACGTGAATCACTGGCACCTTCGCCCGGGCCAGCACGCGAGCCGTGTCCATCGCGTCATGCTGGTAGGCCTGGGCTTTCTCCAACGACAGGTNGTGGGCTGTCATCCACGCCTGGAGTTTCTTGAGGTCCGGTGANCCGGGCTTGCGGCCCTTGACGTAGGGACGGATGCCCATCGCGGGCGCGTCACCATAGATGCACGAGACCTGGCCGGGGTGCTGGATGGCCCAGTGGTAGATCATCAATCCCCCGCGGCTCATTCCCTCCAGCGCCGGGCGTTTCGAGAACCGGTGCTTTCGGGTCANGTGGCTGTAACAGATGTCCCAGCGAGCGATGGCCTGTCGGTTGCCCCAGAGGTTGGCCACGTCGCAATAGACCAGGTGGAAGCCCTTCTTCAGCAGGGCGATGTCGGTTTGTGGCTCGTGGGCCCAGAACCGTGCCCTCCAGATCCACGGCCGTCCCTTGGCTACTTTCTTGGGAGTGACAACCCGACAGGCGATGTCGTTTCCGCGAGCATCCTTCAGTGGGAAATCGTATTGGTCGAACCCGTTCCAGGCGGTCTTTTTTCCCGGGAATGGTGCGTCGGNGGCCGAGGCGGTTGTTGAGAGAACAAACAGCAGCGTGATGCCGAGCAGCACACTCCAGCCACAACGGGTGTNGGATCGGCCCCGATGATGAATGGTGATTTGATTCACGAGGCGTGCCCCTGTGCAAGCGGTTGTTGTTGCCTGGCCAGAGGGCCAGCGTATCAAACCCGTCGCGATGNGGGAAAAGCGTGGAGTCTCGCGGTCGGTTGGCTAGAACAGGCCGAGGATCGGTTGTCCGGACGCCACCAGGCGGCGTGGCCGGTTCAGCGTGTCATGATATTCGGTGGCCGGGTTGATGCCGATGGCATGGTAGATGGTGGCCACCAGGTCGTAGGGGTGCACCGGGTCGGTCTTGGGCCACCCGCCGTGGCGATCCGATTGTCCGTGAACGCGTCCCGGTCGGACACCACCTCCAGCGATCAGGAAACTGTAACACTCGGGCCAGTGATCCCGTCCTCCCGGGCCGACATTGTTGGTCGTGGGGGAACCGATCTTGGGCGAGCGTCCGAATTCGCCGATCGCCACCACCAGTGTGTTCTCCAGCAGTCCCCGCAGGGCCATGTCCTGGATGAAGGCCGAGAGCGACTGGTCGAAGACCGGGCAGCGATGGTCACGGAGCATGGGGAAGTTGTTGCGGTGCGTGTCCCACGATCCGTCGGGGCCGGGAACCGGTTCGCTGTCGGATCCGGCTGGCCAGGTCACCTGCACAAAACGGGTTTCCGCCTCGACCAGCCGTCGTGCCAGCAGCAACGACTGCCCGAAGCGTGTCATGCCGTAACGGTTGCGGGTTTCGGTGGACTCCTCGGCCAACTCAAAGGCGGTTGCGGCGCGACGGGTCTGGATCAGTGACAGGGCCTGGTCGTAGTACTGGTCGAAGCTGGCCTGGGACCCGGTGAGGGCGTCGCGGTGCGTGTCGATGGCCGCCCGGAGATTGACACGGGAACTGATCCGGTCGAGCGTCATCTCGCGGGGCAGNGTGAANCCCAGTGGNTGCAACGGCTTGGTGGCGTCGTCGTACATCGTGTAGGGGTCAAACGCGGCCCCGTGCAATCCGGCCGCCTGGCCGACACCGGTCACGCGGCCCTCCTGGACCGGTGCTCCCACCGCGACGTAGCCGAAACGTCCGCGGTCGGCCGGTTGGTAGCGACCGACGTTGGCTCCCACCGACGGCAGGTCCTCTCGCGAGGGGGGCACCGCCAACCCGGTGGGCGANAAGTTGGTCGGGCTGTGGCCGGTCAACAGCATATAAATTGCCGCCCCGTGGTTCCGCAGCCCCTTGGGGTCGACGCCGATCGATCGCACCAGCGAGTANTGCTGGGATTGCTGGGCCAGCCTGGGCAGCACCTCCCCGATTTCCAGCCCCGGGGATCGCGTGGCGATCGGGCGGAATTCGCCCCGGATCTCGGCCGGGGCCTTGGGCTTGGGGTCCCAGAGGTCGATGTGGCTGGGGGAACCCTGCAGGTAGATCAGGACCACGGATCTGGCAGCACCAAAACCATTGCCATGTTCTGGTTGGTCGGCCTGGGCCGCCTGCTGCCTGAGGAACTCGGGCAGCCCGAGTCCCAGCAGTGACAGTCCACCCAGGCTCAGCAATTCGCGTCGAGCGATGCCGTCACAGAGCCGACGTGGGTGGTCCAGGAAAGAGATCATCACATCGTTCCGACGCGATTGTTCGCTGAAATGGGTTGGATGTGAGCACAGTGTAACATGTGCACGTGGCAGTTGAGTCCGTGAATGACGGTGGAATCGTGAGCCAGGTTGGACGTGTNCCGGGGCAGCATCCCTCAGATTCGTTTCAATCGGTTTGNGAATGTGTGAGGTGAATGGGGCCAAAAAAAGGTCGGGGTGGCCGGTGGCCTGCCGATGAAGTAAAAAGGAATCAACGGATTTCGNNATTGGAGTGTGTTGATGCTGACNATCAACGGAAAAGGCAGCCGTTTGTGCGATGGGATGACCCGTCGTGACGCGTTGAAGATCGGGGCACTGGGCCTGGGTGGGATGTCCCTGCCGGACCTGTTGCAGGCCGAACAACGGGCCGGAATTTCCGGTTCGCACAAGGCGGTCATCATGATCTACATGTGCGGGGCTCCTCCGCACCAGGACATGTACGACCTGAAGATGGAAGCTCCCAGCAGTATCCGTGGCCCGTTCCAGCCGATCGACACGAATGTTCCAGGGATTCAGATCTGTGAGCACATGCCGATGCTCGCCAAGGTGATGGACAAGTGCATCCCCCTGCGGAGTCTCTACGGGTCTCCCAACGGATCGCACGATTCCTTCATCTGCTACACCGGTCACAGTTTTGTCAACCAGCCGCCGGGGGACTGGCCCTCGATGGGTGCGGTCGTGTCAAAGACGCAGGGAGCCACCAACGTGTCGGTGCCTCCATTTATTGGCCTGTCGCCCAATACCGGTCATCCGCCCTACGGTTCGCCGGGGCATCCCGGGTTCCTGGGGATCAGCCACGGAGCGTTTCGTCCCTCCGGGCCGTCGCGGGCCAACATGAAACTCAATAGTGGCATCACGCTGGGTCGTCTGGGCAATCGCAAGCAGTTGCTGACCTCGCTGGACGCCTTCCGTCGCAGTCACTCCGAGAACTCCTCCCTGGCCGGGCTGGATGACCTGAATCGCCAGGCCCTGGACATTCTCACCTCCAGCCGGCTGGCTGATGCCCTGGACCTCTCGAAAGAGGATCCGGCGGTTCGCGAACGTTACGGCAAGGGCAGTCCGAAGAACTTCGGTGACGGGGCTCCGCGGAACCTCGAACACTTCCTGATGGCCCGTCGCCTGGTGGAAGCCGGGGCCCGGGTCGTGACCCTGAACTTTGGTCGCTGGGATTTCCACAGCAACAACCACACGACGGCCCGTGACACGCACCTTCCCCTGTTCGACCGTGGACTGGCGACACTGATCGCCGACCTCTACGAGCGGGGCCTGGGCGACGACGTGTCGGTGGTGGCCTGGGGCGAGTTCGGCCGGACACCGCAGATCAACAAGAATGCCGGCCGCGACCACTGGCCACAGGTTGGTGGGGGCCTGATTGCCGGCGGTGGAATGCAGACCGGCCAGGTGATCGGTTCGAGCGATCGGCTGGGTGGAGTTCCCAAGGACCGGCCGGTGCACTTTGGCGAGGTCTTTGCGACGCTGTACCGCAACCTGGGGTTGGATCCGGCGGCGTTGAAATTGTCCGACCTGTCGGGACGTCCGCAGTACATCGTCGACAAGCACGTGCCGATGCCAGAGGTCTAACGGTCCCGGTTTGGGTGCCGAACCATTTGCCTGTCACCGCGGTGTTTCGCTGGTGTCGTGTCGGGTGACCGGAGAGAATAGCGGCCCGGGTTCGAGTCAAGAGAACCACTGATGGTCGTTGCTGGAAAACGAACTGGTGTGGCCCTGCTGCTGCTGGCCCTTGTGTCGGCGCCGGTCGCTGCTGCCGAGGGCATCGATTACCTCCGCGACGTCAAGCCAATCTTCAAGGTCCATTGCGTGCGATGTCACGGGCCATTGAAGTCCGAGGCGGAATTGCGGCTCGATACGAAGGCACTGGCACTGAAGGGGGGCGAGAACGGGGCGGCCTTGGTCCCTGGCCAGGTGGCCACCAGCCTGTTGCTGAAGCGGGTCCTGGCCGAAAAAGACACCCGAATGCCTCCTGAGGGAACCGGTCTCTCGAAACCCGAGATCGAAACACTCCGGGCATGGATTGCCGCGGGAGCGGTGTCCCCCGAGGGAGAAACCGCCGAGAATCCACGAGATCACTGGGCGTACCAGGTGGTCAAGCGGCCGGCGGTGCCGAAGGTCGACCAGGCGGAATGGTCTCAAAACCCGGTTGATGCCTTCATTTTTTCTCGGCAACAGCGGGGACAAGTGACTCCACAACCGACAGCACCACGCCACGTGCTGTTGCGACGGGTGAGCCTGGATCTCATCGGGTTGCCTCCCTCGAGCGAACAACTTGCCGAGTTCCTCGCCGACAAGTCGCCGGATGCGTATGACCGGGCGGTGAATCGATTGTTGGCCAGCCCACATTACGGCGAGCGATGGGGGCGTCACTGGCTGGATGTCTGGCGTTACAGCGACTGGTACGGGTTCCAGGACCAGGTCCGGTTCAGCCAGAAGAACATCTGGCACTGGCGAGACTGGGTGGTGGAATCGTTGAATGCCGACAAGGGCTACCAGCGGATGGCGATGGAGATGCTGGCCGGTGACGAGATTGTTCCGTTTGATCCGGGGAGCTTACGGGCCACCGGATTCCTGGTCCGCAACCGCAACACCGACAGTCGCGAGCAGTGGATCCGCGACACGGTCGAACACACCTCCAAGGCCTTTCTCGCAATGACGATGGCCTGTGTTCAGTGTCACGACCACCCCTATGACCCGATCTGGCACGACGAATATTATCGGTACCGGAATATTTTTGAGCCGGTGCAGGTGGCCATCGATGGAGGTGGAGGCGGTCCGGGCGGAGTCGACATTGCCGGCGTGGCCAGGATCTTCGACCGCGACCGCAATGCCGCCACCAAGTTCTACATTCGGGGCAACGACAAGACCCCGGACAAGAGTCGCAAGATCACGCCGGGAATACCCCAGGTGATCGGGGGCTGGGTCGAGCCCAAGGAAGTGGGCTTGCCACCCCGGGCTCGCATTCCGCACCTGAGGAAGCCGGTTGCCGAGCAGACCCTGGCACGGCTCAACGACAACATCCAGCAGGCCGAGCGGGCGATGGCGACGGCCGTGTCGCTGATGGCCGACTTCAAGAAACGGATCGAAAAGCCCAACGGTGTCCCGGAAAAACCAGGGCCCGGAAACCTGATCCGCGACACGTTCACTCCGAAGCGAGATCAGCGGTGGCGGACCGGCGCGGGCGAATGGAAGGAAATGGCCGCGGGTGGGGTGAGACAGGCCAGCGTCGGCCAGGACGTTGAGGGATGGGTCGAGTTTCTCCCTCCGGGGGGCTCGCCCCTGGCATTCANGCTGCACGTGGTGCTGAAGATCANCGGCGGCGAAGGGGCCCGCGAGGCGGGGATCACGTTTGACAGGCATGAAAAAGGTGGACGGAACGAGGGGGTCTTTCTCTCGGCGGCAAAAAACAAGTCGGGCCTGGGTTTCTTCAGCGAATTCGATGGCGAGCGACATTACTCTGAGCCGTTGTTCCGGGCATTCGAGGTGCCTGCGGGGCAGGAGTTTGCGATCCGAATCCATGTCCGGGATCGGTTGATCAATGTCTATGTCAACGATGTGTTGATGCAGGCGCACCAGTTGCCGGCCCGTCAACCTGGCGGAATGCGGCTCTGGACCAACGATGCGTCGGCCGAATTCTCGCTGCTGCAGGTTGACCGGTTGTCCGGCAACCTGGCGATGGCACCGGCCGATTCGATCAAGTTGTTCTCGCCCTACGCGGCGCTGGATCCTGCCGATTCCTCTCATGCGACTTTTTTTGCGGCGGTACACGAGCAGGCGANGGTGAAGCGGGCCNTGCATCGCCAGGAACTNGCCGCTCACCAGGCCGCGTGGACNGCCGATGCATTTCGATTGTTCGAGGCTCCGGCGAAGGAGGACAAGGCNGCCGTCGAAGTCCACAAGAAGAAGCTGGAGCCGCTGGCGATCGTGGCTCAATTGGCCCAGCGTCGCCTGGCCGTGGCCAAGGCGAGCGAGGCGGAGTTCCTGGCCCGGCAGGAACTGGTGATGGCTCGTGCCCGCAAGCAACGCGGCCCGGTTCCCGGCGAGGCCGCCGACGTGGTGACGACGGANGTCGCGCAGCTGGACAAGGCGGTGGCCGATGCCGAAAAGAAAGTCGAGTCAACCGCCAAGCAGGTGNCAAAGGCCACGGAGGATGTCGAGAAACCGTCCACGCCCCGCTACCAGGGACTGCCGGGCAGTTACGGTTCTTCCTCGGGACGGCGGCTGTCATTGGCACGCTGGGTGGCGAACACGAAGAATCCTCTGACGGCCCGTGTGGCGGTCAACCACATCTGGTTGCGTCATTTTGAACGGGCACTGGTGACCAGCGTGTTCGAATTTGGCCTCAGCGGCGAGACACCCAGCCACCCCGGGTTGCTGGATTGGCTGGCTGCGGAATTGATGCAGCCCTCGATGGTTCGTTCGGTGCGTGATGGCCGCGTGGCCTGGACGATCGGCAAGCCGTCGGCGGCGGCGTGGTCGATGAAACACCTGCACCGGGTGATCGTGACCTCCCGGGCCTACCGTACGTCNTCGGCCTCGAACAAGACGAACCAGGCCGTCGATCCCGACAACGTGTTGGTCTGGCGGATGCCGCCTCGAAGGATGGATGCCGAGACGGTGCGGGACAGTNTCTTGAGCGTATCCGGTGGTCTCGATCCGACACTGGGCGGTCCCGATATTCCCTCGACCGACGGTCTCTCGGTGCCTCGTCGCAGCCTCTACTTCCACCAGTCCCCGGAAGATCAGATGGCGTTTNTGAAACTGTTCGACGGGGCCGATCCGGCCGAGTGTTACCAGCGGCATGTGAGCATCGTGCCTCACCAGGCCCTGGCACTGTTCAACAGCGAGGTCTCGCTGGTTCATTCCCGGCGACTGGCNCGNCGNTTGACNNAGCAATCGGNCGAGACNNCNNCATTCGTNCGAGCCGCGTTTCGCCAGNTNCTNTCGCGAGACGTCTCNTCGGANGANNTGGTCATCTGNACNGNCTTTCTCGAAAANCGNGAAGCGGNTTATNGCCAGGCGAANACACCNAAGCCGTCGGCNGACCTGGTCAAGAAGGCCGCTGCTCCATCAGCTGATCCGCGGATCCACGCCCGGGAGAACCTTGTTCATTCACTCTTCAACCATCACGACTTTGTCACGATCAAGTGACAAGGTGATTCAGATTTCCAGGTGACAGACATGTCCAACCGGCAACCGTCCACTGGCAACGCATCCGGCCTGTCGCGTCGATCCTTCCTGGCCGACACGGGAATGGGATTCACCGGCCTGGCCCTGGGGGCGATGCTTCACGAGGACGCCATGGCCGAACAGACGTCACGGCGGCCGCGGTTGGAAGCCGAGCCGCACTTTCCGGCGAAGGCCGATTCGGTGATCTGGATCTTCCTGACCGGTGGTCTCAGCCACATGGAGAGCTTCGACATCAAGCCGGCGCTGAACAAGTACGACGGTAAGACATTCCAGGAGACTCCCTTTGCCGCCTTTCTGGACAAGGAACGCCGGGAGAAGAACCTGGCGGGCCAGGGCAGCGTCGTGCCCCCTCGCGAGAACCTGATGGGGTTGCAAACCGGGTACCACGCCTATGGCGATTGTGGTCTGGAGGTGGGTGACTGGTTCTCGAATATCGGCGAGTGTGCTGATGACCTGGCGGTGGTTCGTTCCCTGTGGACGGTCCATCCCAACCACGGCATGCAGTTGACCTGGCACACCGGTCACCATGTTCGCGAGGGAGCCAAGCCGACGATTGGTTCGTGGGTCTCCTACGGCCTGGGGTCCCGGAATCAGCAACTGCCGAAGTTCATCGTGATGGGGCACTCGATCGGCGGCTGTTGCGGTGGCGAGTTTGCTCACGGGGCCAATTACCTCGGCCCCCACCATGCCGGTGTCAAGCTTTCGACCGATCCCGACAACCCATTGCCATTCGTGACTCCGTTCGGGCAGGGAGTGACGGCCGATGAGCAGGCCGCCGAACTGGACCTGATCGGGCGACTGAATCGTGCCGTGGGGGTCGAGTATCCCGATGATCCACAACTGCGGGCACGGATCCGGTCGTACGAACTGGCGGCTGGGATGCAGACCGCGGTGCCGGAGATCATGGACTTCGATTCCGAAACCCCGGCCACGCAACAAATGTATGGCCTGGACCAGGAACACTCGCGGGAATTCGGCAGCCAGTGCCTGGCTGCTCGGCGCATGGTGGAAAAGGGTGTGCGGTTCGTGCAGCTGTATCACGGGGCGGGCAGTGCCGGGAAGTGGGACGCGCACAACGAAATCAAGAAACGGTATGACCGCGAGGCGCCCAAGGTGGACCAGCCGATCGCTGGCCTGCTCAAGGATCTCAAGCAACGGGGCATGCTCGAACGGACGCTGGTCGTGTTTGGCACCGAGTTTGGTCGCACTCCTGGCGCCCAGGGCAATGGTCGTGACCACCACCCGCAGGGTTTTTGTTGCTGGCTGGCCGGTGGCGGGATCAAGGGCGGGGTGACCCACGGGGCGACCGATGAACTCGGGTTCTATGCCATCGAGGATCGGCACTACGTCACCGATATCCACGCGACGGTGCTGTACCAGTTGGGGCTTGATCCCCTGCAACTGGAAGTGCCGGGGCGGAAACGCATTGACCTCCACCGTGGCTCACCGATTCACGAGATCATTGCCTGATGAAGAACCTTGGGGTAACAGTCTTGTCGTTTGGGTTGAGGGGTGAGACACTCCTGCGGCGGCCCTTTGTGGCCGATGACAGGTATGGTGGATCAAGGGCAGCTGCTGGCTGCGTTGTTCCGGAACGGGATTGTTCGGGAGGCGAGGGAGTGATGGGCGTGGTTCGGTCAGTCGTGGGTGCAGGTGTGTTGGCGGTTGGCTTGCTGGCCACTGCGACATCGCCGGTGGCGGCAGCCGAGGAATCGTTGCTCGAACGAGACGTGTTGCCGATCCTGACGAAGAACTGCCTGGGATGTCATGGCGGCTTGAAGAAAGAAGGGGGCCTGGACCTCCGGACGATGCCTGCGATGCTCAAGGGCGGTGAATCGGGGCCGGCAATCGAGAAGGGCCACGCCGATCGCAGCGAATTGTGGAAACAGATCGCCAGCGACAACATGCCGGCGGGCGATGATCGCGAAAAACTCTCGGCGGCTGACAAGGCCAAGATCAAGCATTGGATCAATGCCGGGATGCCGACGGTGTCGGAGCGGCAGAAGGATGTTGAGACAGTGCTGCCGGCGGCAAAGCGACATGAGCCTCGCCAGGTGGCCGAGGCGATCGACTTGCACATCAGCCGGTTCTTGGACCAGGCCGGTCTGAAGCCCGTTGGCCTGAGTGATGATGCGGCTTTTCTCAGGCGGGTCACGTTGGACCTCTCCGGGCGGGTTCCCACTGCGGAGGAGGCGGCGACTTTCCTGGACAGCAAGGATCCGGATCGTCGGGCGAAGTTGATTGATGCCCTGCTGGACAGGCCAGACTTCGGTAAGCAATTCGGCCGGACCTGGCGAGACTGGGTGTGTCCTCCCGAGTTGCCCTCCAACGGAAATGCCGGAACGCAGCCGTATGGCCAGGCCCGGGCGTTCGGCGACTGGATCGGAAAGAAACTGACCGAGGGCAAGTCGTGGGCCCAGATCACCCGCGAGATCCTGACGGTCAAGGGCGAGATCGGGAAAAATCCGCAGGTGATCTTCTACGCCCTGGTTGGACAGGGAGGGGGGACCTCCGCCGACGGGACATCCCGTGCCGTGGCCTCGCTGTTCATGGGTGTTCAACTTCAGTGTGCCAGGTGCCACGATGATCCCTACCGGGACTGGTCGCAGCGTGAACACTGGGGACTGGCGGCGTTCTTTGGCCGGGCACAGGGAGACTTCACCAAGATCGAGACGGGCAAGGGAGCGAGCAAGAAGCCCGGGGAAATCGCGATTCCTGGTTCGGCATTCAAGAACTCCGGCCAGACGATCAAGGCGGCGTTTTTGAGAGGGCCCGAGTACGAGGCCAAGGGGACCGATGATCTGCGGCCGCCGTTTGCCAAATGGCTCACGGCCAAGGACAACGCATTTTTTGCCCGGTCGCTGGTCAATCGCACGTGGTTCTATCTGTTCTCACGGGGCATCGTGAATCCGATCGATGATTTTCGTGAGCTGAACCCGCCTTCTCATCCAGGATTGATCAGGATGTTGTCCAACGAGTTCGTGGCAGCCGATTTTGACGTCAAGCACCTGTTCCGCTGCCTGTGCAATTCGCAGGCCTACCAGCGGACCACCCGGTTCGCTCCTGGTGCCGATGACCGGGACCGTTCGGCACTGACAACGGCCTTTGGCCGTATGCCGATGCGGCTGATGACTGCCGACGTTCTGTTCGATTCACTCAAACGGGCCTACGGGGACGAGAAACTGGACCTGCGAACGGGGATCAAGGACTCGACGGTCGGAATGGCCGCTCCGGTGGGTGACGCCTGGCTGGAATTCCAGAGGCGATTCGGGATCAACGAAGAGGATGCCACCGATTTCACTCATGGCGTTGCCCAGATGCTGACAATGATCAATCACCCGAGGCTGCAGGCTCGGAGCAAGGCCCTGGAGGCGTTCCTGAAGAAGAATCCGGATGCCGGAGTCGACCGGGTCGTCGAATGGCTGTACCTGAGCACGTTGTCGCGACGTCCGGTTCCCGAAGAGGTTTCCGAAGCCCGGGAATTTGTCGAAACGGCCACGGATGCCAACACGGCCTACGACGGGGTTCTCTGGATGCTGGTCAACAGGAGCGAGTTCTTGCTGATCCGGTGATTCACCGCACAACACAACACGACAGGCTGCCCTCCGGATGGCTCCGGTGCTGCACATGGAGAAGACACGACATGCCACGACGTGAAACGAGTTTGAGACGCCGCGACCTGCTGAAACTCTCGGCCGCCGGCCTGGTTTCGGGAGTGACGGTGCCGTGGTTCGAGTCGTTGGCCGGAACGGCCATCGGGCAGCCTCGCAAGAAGTCCTGCATCCTGTTGTGGATGGATGGCGGCCCGAGCCAGCAGCACACGTTCGATCCGAAACCCAAGGGCGAATTTGCTCCGAAGCCGACCGCGGTGCCGGGGATCCACATCGTCGAGCACCTGCCCCAACTGGCTGCGCTGATGGACGACCTGGTCCTGGTGCGGTCGATGACGACCGAGATCAATGGGCATTATGACGCCAAGTACTTCCTGCACACCGGCTACAAGCGGACGACGGCCTTCGAACATCCTTCGGTGGGCTGTATCGCCTCGTCGCAGGTAAGCCATGCGGGAGATGAGATGCCGGCATTCGTGACGATCGATGCCGGATACGATCGCAACGATGGCGGCCGACTGTATCGCAACGTCCCGGGGTACCTGGGGCCCAGTCATTCTCCGTTGCTGGTCAATGATCCCAACGAGGGGTTGGAGAACCTGGCTCCCACCGGCACCGATGTGGAGGCGAGGCTGAAATTGTTGGCTCGAAGTGAAAAACGCTTTGCCAAACAGTTTGCGACCCCGGTTGTCAGCGCCAAGCAGGCGGCATTCAACCGGGCTGTCCAACTGATGCAGTCGCGGCGTTCCCGGGCTTTTGACGTGGACGAGGAACCCGAGAGCTTGAGGCAGGCCTACGGGAAGCACAAGTTTGGTCGCAGTTGCTTGCTGGCCCGACGCCTGATCGAGGCGGGTGTGTCATTTGTCGAGGTGGTTCACCGCGGCTGGGACGATCACAAGGGCGCCGCCAAACCGATTGCTTATCGATCACCGTGGATGGATGCCGGTATGGCGACGTTGATCTCGGACCTGAAAGTCCGGGGCATGCTCGACGACACGCTGGTGATCTGGATGGGGGAATTCGGACGAACCCCAGGTGACGGCAACGGTCACTTCAGCAAAGCCTGGAGCACGATGTGGGCCGGCGGCGGACTGAAGACCGGTCAGGTGATCGGAAAGACCAGTGACGGGAAGAATCCAGGGTCCGCGGTTGCTGAACGACCGGTGACGTCACCTGATTTCCTCGCCACGCTTTGCCTGGCGCTGGGCATGGACATCCACAAGGAATTCATGGCTCCGGGGAACCGACCGATGCCCATGGTCGACAAGGTGGCCAAGCCGATAACCGAGATGCTGGGTTGAATTCCAGCGGTTCGGTTCCGAAACATCCGTGGACGATCATTCGAAGAGGCTGATGATGCGCGTGCAACGAGTGCTGGCTGTCGCGGTCGTGACCTGGTGGGCCGGTGGTGGACTGCCGCCTGCGGCATGGGCCAATGATGTGGCAAAATCGAAGGTCTCCCGGGTTCCGGCTTACCAGGCCGTCAAGACGTCCGCAGAGGCGGTGGCGCGGATTTCGGAACTCGGAGGACGTGTTCGGTATCTTTCGGCCAAGCGGAAGGTCCTGGTCGTGGATCTGCGTTTCGTCGTCAAGGGATTCTCCGATGAACACCTCCAGTACGTTTCGGCTCTGAAGGATGTCGTGGCGGTTCAACTCAAACGGGTGGCGGTCACCGATGCGGGGCTGAAGCACCTGGTGGCCGTCTCGACAATTGAAGACCTCGACCTCTCTGAAACCGCCATCAGTGATGCGGGATTGAAGACCCTTGTCGTGTTGCCGTCCCTGAAAACGCTCAATCTTTTTGGGACCGCGATTACCGACAACGGGCTGCGTCACCTGGAGACAATCAAGACGCTGCGTCGACTGTTCGTGGACCAGACTCGGACCAGTGTCGATGGAGTGGCGCGGTTGAAATCGTCCAATGCCGAACTGACCGTAGTGCCGGATCGACCGGCCACGCGGCGTAGTATCGAGGCCCTGGTCAAGGTGGCCAAGAAACTGCTCGCCGAATCCGAAACGGTCCTGGCGGCGGCAGCAAAAGACCATGACGAATTGACTCCCAAGGTGGGGGAATTGAAGAAGGTCGAGGACTCGAAAAATTCGGCCGCGGCGGCGGCGAAGAAAGCGTCCGACGCGGCCAACAAGGCGCAGGCCGAGGCCAAGAAGGCGGCTGACGCTGCGGCTGCAAAATTGAAGGTTGCCAGGGAAAAGCACGCGGCGGCCACGAAGCGGGCAGCCGAGGCCAAGGCGAAAGCCGCGGCTGCCAAGAAGGCGGCCGATAAGGCCAAGCGGCGCCATGCACGCGCCAGGGAGGCGAAACCGGCCTTTGACCTGGCCAAGCGAATCCAGGTGGCGTCAACGCTGCGGCTGGCCGATGCCCGGCGTCGCCAGGTGCTTGCACCAGGGGCGCCCTTCGAGCCCAGGCAGGACAAGTTGCCCGCTCCGGTGCCCGCCGGTGCGACGGTGCTGTTCGATGGCACCGAGTCCACGAAGTTCCTCTCCAAGACGGGACAGAAAATCAACTGGCCGATCCAGGAGGGGAGCCTGGTGTCGACCAGGGGGGGCAACAACTCCAACCACATCGTCTCGTCGGTTCACTTCCGAGATGCGGTGATCCATGTCGAATTCCTGTTGCCGGCCGAGGGCAGTGGGAACAGTGGGGTCTACATCCACGGGAATTACGAACTGCAGATCATCCGTTCACATGGCAAGAAGGACGTCACGCAAAAGGACATGGGGGCCCTTTATGGTTTCTCCAAGCCGCTGGTCAACGCAGCCCGCAAGCCGGGAGAATGGCAGGTCTATGACATCCTCTACGAGGCTCCACGACGGGACGGCAAAATGAAGATCGTCAAAAAGGGGACGATCACCGCCTGGTTGAACGGGCAACTGGTTCAGAGAAACACCCGGTTTGGTGAGCCGCGTAGCGTCTACCACCCCTACCGTCACGAGACAACTCCTTATCTGAAGGCGATCTTCGAGAAGCAAAAGAAGACGATGACAGGTCCGTTGTTTCTGCAGGACCACGGCCACAAGGTCCGTTTCCGCAATGTCTGGATCATGCCACTGGACGATGAGTCGAAGGCTTACCAGCCGCCGGCCAAAAAGAAGGACGAGGCCAAGGACGGGAAGTGACCTCCAGTTGGAGTGGCTCATCCTCTGGGGGGATGTTCTCGCACTGCGTCCTCGTTGATCTCGGTGCCCCAACCGGGCCCGGTGGGCAGCAGCAGGTGTCCGTTCTCGATCTGTGGGACGACGGTGAAGAAGTCGTCGTGCCAGGGGACAAAATCGCAGTCGATCTCCATGATGCGGAAATTTGGCACAACGGCACAAAAATGGGCGTTCATCATGGTCGCCAGGTGGCCGTAGAAGTTGTGCGGGGCCACGTTGACCTCATACGTGTCGGCCATCGCTGCGACCTTCAGCCCCTCGCCCACCCCATTCCAGGGGTTGTCCACGATGGCCACGTCCATCGAATCGACATCGAGGTAGGGCTTGTAGCCCCGGCGGCGGAACAGGCATTCTCCCGAGGCGATTGGAATGGTCGTGCCACGTCGGATGTAGGCCAACGCCTCGGGGCTGCAACTGTCGATCTCGACCCAGAACAGGTCGTAGGGTTCCATCGCGCGGGCCATCTTCAGGAAGCCCTCGGTTTTGAAGTTGAAGTTGAGGTCGACCAGGATGTCGATGTCCGGACCGGCTCCCTCGCGGAAAGCTTCCAACTGCTCACACATCCCGTGGATTACGTTCCGGTCGGCATTCAGTTCGGGATACCCCTCGCCTCGCCAGAAACCCGGGCTGTGTAGCCACGCCTGGCCGTCGTCGAATCGGAAGACGTTCGTTTTCAGCGCCGTGTATCCACTGGCAGCGGCCTGGCGGCCCTGTTCGACGACGTCGTCCAGGGATGTGATTGGGGCGATCTGCATCTCCTGTGCAAAACTCAGCCGGTACGTGCCACAGTGCGACCAGTAGAGCCGGATTCGGTCACGGACCGGACCACCGAGCATCTCGTAGACTGGAATACCCAGGCCCTTGGCCTTGAGATCGAGCAGGGCGTTCTCGATGGCGCCGATGGCCTGCTGGGCGATTCCGCCACTGGCCTGTCGCCGGATGGCGTACATCCGGGCCACGTGTTTTTCGATTGGCCGCGGGTCCTCGCCGATCAAAACACCGGCCAGGTTGTTGATCACCTCGGTGACGCCCAGGCCTCCGAACGACTCGTTGTACTCGCTCCAGCCGACCAGCCCCTCGTCGGTGCTGATTTTCAGGAAGTCAAAATTGCGGAATCCGGCGTCAGCGTGCAGGCACTCGAGTTGGGTGATCTTCATGGTGGGGCCAGCCGGGGAAGGTTACCAGTTCAGCAGGTGAGGTTTTTGGGCTTCCCAGCCCTCGTTGGAGGGAAACACGGTTTCCATGTCGATCTTGGCCAGGTCCTCGGTGAACCAGTCCTCGACCGTCGACCACCACTTCTGGAAGTGTGGAGTCTCGCGGTGCTTGTCGAGCGACTCGGCATTGAGATACACCTCGTAGAGGTAGTACCGACCGGGAATGGCGGGGTCCTTGAGGATGTCGAATCGAAAACATTCGGGTTCGTCGCGAGTCGAACCCTGGGCGTCGCCGAGGCTGACCTCTTCGAATTCTTCGATCTTGTCGAGTTGGACGTTGAGTGTCACGAAGATGGCGTACATGTGAAATCCATTAGCGGGAAAGGTCGGTGTGAGTCGTGGTCGATCGTCGTCAGGCAATTCCACCTGCTGACTTGAAGTCGGCGGCTCCCGTGTCAATCCAGGGGCCAACCGACGTCATGACGAACCGGACCCCCATGTTGGTGAAGTGGGCGACGTTGTCGTTGCTGGTCAGCGTACCGGCCGCGCGGCCGCTCTCGACAATTTTCTTGATCGCCGCTTCACGAGTCGCGACCACGTCGGGGTGGTCGAGTTGTCCGATCAGGTTCATCGAGGCGGCCAGGTCACTGGGGGCGACAAAGAACACGTCGATGTTGTCGACCTCGAGGATCTCGTCGAGATTGTTGACCGCGATGATGTCCTCGATCAACACGATAAACATTGTCTGGTCGTTGGCGTTGTCGAAATAATTCTCGACTCCATAGCCCTGGCGACTGGTGAACAGTCCCCTCTGGCCGACGGGCGAAAACTTGCCGCCGGCGACGACGTTTTCGGCCTCGGCTTTCGTGTTGACATGCGGAACGACGATGCCTTGCACGCCACGGTCCAGTGCCCGGTAGACGATCGCCTGCTCGTTCTGGTTGATGCGCATGATCGAGGTCATGCCCCACAGGTCGCAGGCGCGGGTCAGGTCGCCGATGTCGCGGAAGTCAACCGGGCCGTGTTCTCCCTCGAGCCACACCGCATCGAAGCCGGCGGGGCCAAAGCGATCGATGTCTTCAGGGTCGGTCAGGCCCGAGACGCAGCACACCGTCTCACCGGCGGCCAGTTTTTGTTTGGTTCGGTTGGGTCGAATGGGCACGGCATACTCCTCGGTGTGGAACTCGTGGTTGCAGGACTGGTCGATCAATAAGAACAGAGTCGTCGTTTGGATTCAAAGTCGAACGAAGACCCCGGTGTGGTGGCCGTTGGCGTGTTGATCCAGTCGATCGACGCTGCTGGTACCGTTTCGGCAGGCTAATGGTCCAGCTCGGCAAGCCACACGTCGATCGTCTCGAGAACCTTTTCGTATCTCGAGTCGCCGGGCCGCGCCCAGTCGAAATGGTCCATGTCGGGTACGGTGACCAGCCTCGCTGAATTCCCGATGGCCGTCGCCAGTGATTCCGATTCGGTGGGCGGGACCAACTCGTCGTTTTCTCCATGAATCAGCAACACCGGTCGGTCGGCTGTTTCACTGGCGATCAATTCGGGCGCGTATCCCATCAGTGCGTCGGCGGTTTCCAGGGACAGCTGGCAGGCCAGGTGAGGAAACTCGCCATACAGTGCGTCAAGAAAGGCCCGGGAATCCGTGTCGGGTTGGATGATGTCCCAGGCGTCGACAGTCTCTCCGTCGCCTCCCCGAGCCCTGGTGGTCCGGTCGACATTGACCCGTTCGAGGAATTCGGCCCAGGAGTCGTCGTCGCGCGTGGAGCGGAGAACGCGTCTGAAGTCTGCTGCCGCCGAGATGGTCGCGATAGCCGTGATGCGGGGATCGAGTGCTGCTGTGGCTACCGCATGTGATCCACCCAGGCTGATGCCCAGCAGCGTGATCTTGGACGAGTCGACCTCGGGCCTTTCGGCCAGGAAGGAAACTGCAGCCCGGATGTCCTCGACTTGGTCCCATGGCCTGACCGCGGTTGTTGCGTCACCACTGCGACCGAAACCACGATAATCAAAGACCAGGCAGGCCCGGCCTGCCTGTGCCAGTTGCCTGGCCATCTCGGGGACAAGCAAGTCCTGGGTGTAGGTGTAACCCAGGCAGAGAATCACGCCGGGCAGGCTGGGGTCTTCGGCGGGTGTCGGAGCATCTGTCTGGAAAAGAGTGTCGGGCAGGTAGAGCCGTCCCTCGAGTCGGGTGCTGCGGCAGTAGAACGCGATCGTTGAGACCGGCCCGGCTGGGGTGGCCGCGTCCTGTATCGCTGCTTGCACGTCCTCGACGACGATCAGTCCGTCGGGGCCCGAGGCCGAGATCGTTCCAAGGTCGATGTCGTGTTCGCGGGCCAGTCGCTTGGCGGCCGGGGATGCTGGGACACGTCCCCCACGTTTGCGAGGGGGCGATGGGGCCGCGGTCGGTGCGGATTGTGGGGGCGGGGTGACGGGAGTGTCGTCGGCTACAGCCACGGTGGCGGACGCAATCAACTCGTCGGACACGTCCTCGCCCTCGTCGGCGATCACGGCGATGGGGGTCGTGATGGGAACTGTTTCACCGGCGGCGACCAGGATCCGGGCGACGATTCCCGAGGCGGGGGACTCGACCAGTTGGATCGCCTTGTCTGACTCGATCTCGACGATGTCCTCGCCCGCTTCAACCTGGTCCCCTTCGTTCTTCAACCATGTCCCGATCGTCCCTTCCTGCATTGTCATGCCCCACTTGGGCATAGGAATCAGCGTGGCCATGGCTTGGAGTCCTTGTAAAAGCGTCAGGCGGTGGACCGTTCAGGCATTATGAAGCACCCGGTGTTTGCGGCAAGTTCGAGGGTGGTGTCGACGTCGACCATGGTCGGTCCGTGAGCGTTGAGTTGGATTGCGAATTCATCGTCGTGGCCGACAGTGGTTTCGCGTTCCCCATCAAGCGCCAGTGTGCCCGGGCGAAAGGTGACAGGAATCGAATCCCCGGGAGCCAACCACTGCACGTTGCGAACAGGTACCGGTACCACCAGCCCNGGGGCGATTGGTGCCAGGACCTCCTGGCCACCCGGCCCGATTTCCAATGCCAGCCCGGAACGTTCTCCCGAGGAGGGCGGAGGCAGGCTGCCGCCGATCGCCGAGAGTCCCAGGACACCGGGGTGGGCCATCGAGAGCACCAGTTGATGGATCCGCTTGATGTCCCAAACCGCCCGGGCACCGGGCACCGGGATGTCACAGACGGCGACATCGACCAGCGCCATGTCCCTGGGCTGACCATCGCAGAAGACATCCAGGCGGGGTGTTGTTCGGCATGCCCTCTCGATTGGCACCCGNCGGTTGGCCACCAGTGCGGCCGCGATTCCGGCGAGTGTTCCTTCGTTTCGTCGTGGCCAGACGTTGTTGGTGCCGGTGGAAATCGGGACCAGCGGCACATCACGGCATCCCTTGGCCACCATGCGGTGTGTGCCATCACCACCGAGGACGACGATGGCCGCGGCATTCCGGTCTGCCAGTTCCTGTGCGGCCGCCAGGGAATCGGACGGCAGGCCATGGCACGGTGTGTCAAGAATCTCGACAGGACGGGGAAGTTCCAGGCCGTCCAGGGCAAGACGGCCGATGTCGCCCATCTCGGGCATCATCGCGATCGAGNTGTCACCGGCCTCGGCGGTGGCTGCGATTCCGCGTAACACGCGACGAACGATTCTTGCCTTGTGCTGGTTGTCGATTCCATCGGCATCGACAACCAGGCGACGGATGTCCTTGCCCGAGGANGGATTGGGGATGATGCCGATCAGCGGCATGGAATCGGGCCTGTTGGCGCGGAGACGTGTGGACGCTGTGGCCGGGGGGCCGCGGTGGTGGTCACATCGTGGCCCGGACGGCTTCGACGACTGTCTCGACCTTGGGCACGTAAAAGTCCTCCAGCGGTGGGCTGAAGGGAACGGGGGTGTGAGGCGCTGTGACCATCTGGACGGGGGCGTCGAGGTATCCCAGGGCGCGACTGGCGGCCAGTGCGGCGACGTCACTGGCCATGCCACAACGGGGATTGTCCTCGTCGACGACCACCAGGCGGCCGGTCTTTTCGATCGATTCGATGATGGCCTGTTCATCCCACGGGGAGAGACAGCGAAGATCAACGACGTCGGCCTCGATGCCCTCGGCCGCCAGGCGGTCGGCCGCTTCGAGGCTGATCGAGACCATGCGGCTGATGGCCACGATGGTCACATCGGCTCCCTCGCGGGGATGTCCGGCCGGTCCCAATGGGACGGTGTAATCGTCTTCGGGAACCGGCCCGGTGGTGTCGTAGAGCACCTTGTTCTCACAGAAGATCACCGGGTCGTCGTCGCGAATCGCCGAGATCAACAGGCCCTTGGCGTCATAGGGTGTGGCGGGGGCAACGACCTTGAGGCCGGGGAAATGCACAAACGTCGAGTAGGTGGCNTCGGAGTGTTGCGCTGCGGCCCGGAAGCCGGCGCCGATGGTGGTCCGAATGACCAGGGGGATTTTTGCCTTGCCACCGAACATGTACCGCATCTTGGCGGCCTGGTTGATGATCTGGTCGAGCGTGACGCCCATGAATCCGATGAACATCAATTCGACAACCGGTCGCATTCCGGTTGCCGCCGCCCCGACACCGGCCCCGATGAAAGCACTCTCGGTGATCGGTGTGTCCCGGACTCGCTCGGGGCCNAACTCGTTGATCAGTCCCTCGGTGACTTTCAACACTCCGCCCCAGGCGTCGACCATTTCTGGGTCATCACGGCCAGGGGCGCCGGCGATGTCCTCGCCCATCACGAATATCGACTCGTCACGTCTCATCTCCAGACGCAACGCCTCGTTGATCGCCTGGCGGTAGGTCAGTTCACGTTCGGCCACGGTAGATATTCCGGTTGATTGTGCGGGGTGTGGGAATTGCTAGTAGGTGACGTAGACGTCGTCGAGGCATTCAGCCGGATCGGGCAATGGACTCGATTCGGCAAACGCCACCGCATCGACGACGGCCGCCACGGCCTCGCGATCGATNGCGTCGAGTTCCTCGGAATCGAGCAGTCCGCCTTCGAGGACGACCGTTCGGAACCGTTCCAGGCAGTCCTGCGAGCGATAGTGAGCCTCTTCGTCGCGGGTGCGNTACTTGATCTCGTCCCCTTCGAAGTGTCCGTAGTAGCGGTAGGTCTGGCATTCCAGCAGCGTGGGGCCTTCACCATCGCGTGCCCGGCGGAAGGCCTCACCGGCCGCCTCGTAGACGGCGAAAACGTCCTGGCCATCGACGACGATGCCGGGCATCCCAAAGGCGGTGCCACGGCCGGCGATATCGGGGCCGCCGATCGAATAATCGGTCGAGGTGGTTTCGGCGTAGCGGTTGTTTTCGCAGATGAAGACCACCGGCAGTTTCCAGACGGCCGCCAGGTTCAGCGATTCGGCGGTGGTGCCCTGGTTGGATCCACCGTCACCGAAGAAGCAGGCGGTGGCCTGTCGTGAGCCGCGAATGCGTCCGGAAAGCGCGGCTCCACAGGCCAGGGGCGGTCCACCTCCAACGATGCCATTGGCACCGAGCATTCCGCGATCGACGTCGGCGATGTGCATNGAACCGCCCTTGCCCTTACAGCAACCGGCAGCCTTGCCGCGGATCTCGGCCATCATCGGGTTGATCTCCACACCCTTGGCAATGCAATGGCCGTGGCCGCGGTGAGTGCTGGTGATGAAGTCGTCGTCGTCCATGTGGGCACACACGCCGACGGCGATCGCCTCCTCGCCNGCGTAGAGGTGCACGAAGCCGGGGATCAGTCCGGCGGCAAAATCGGCGTGCAACTGGTTTTCGAATTCGCGGATCTGTCGCATCCGCTGGTACATCCAGAGCAGCTTGTCACGGTCGAGGTCCACGGTGTGGCTCCCGGAAGGCCTGGTGGAGAGAAACTCAGGCCTGTTTTGTACGCTCGTCAAGCCGCACACTCAAGCGCGTGAGCGATTGCTAGGCAATCACTTCCCAGGCTGGCTCGCCACCATGCGCGATGTGGATCGGGCGGCCCTGCAAGTCGTCGACAGTCAGCGTCGGGTCAACACCCAGTTGCTGGTAGATGGTTGCGGCCATGTCTCCAGCTGAAACGGGACGGTCGACGGGGTAGGCGGCCTGCTTGTCGGTCTTGCCGAGTACGACACCCGGCCGGGTTCCACCTCCGGCCAGGACGACGAAGCCGCACTGTGGCCAGTGGTCACGACCGGCCTTGCCGTTGATCCTGGGCGTGCGGCCCATCTCGCCCATCAGCACCACCAGGGTGGTCTTGAGCAACCCGCGCTGGTCGAGGTCGTCGACCAGCGTGGTGAACATCTGGTCGAGAATGGGCAGGTGGTGGCGACACATGTTGAAGTTGTTGGCGTGCAGATCCCAGTGGTTTCCGCTGTCAGCTTCTTCCCAGTTCACGCTCACAAATGTCGAACCGGCTTCGACCAGCCGGCGAGCGACCAGGCAACTGTTGGCCCAGACGGTGTTGCCGTACCGGGTTCGTGTCTCGGTGGATTCTTTGGAGAGATCGAATGCGGCGCGTGTGCGGGGCGAGGTGAGCAGTCGAAAAACCTGTTGCTGGAATTCCGAAAGACTCTCGGCGGCACGGCTACGGTCGATACGACTGAGTTTGTCGTCAAACTGGGCCAGGAGCGACTTCCGTTTCTGGAGCCGATTGGCGGTCACGGCGGGCAATTCATCCAGCGAGGGCAGCAGGGGCTCACCCAGGGCGGGCACCGGCTTGTAGAACTCGCCCTTGCCGCCAAACTTCTTGTCCCAGACGGTAAACAGCGGGTCGTAACTGGTGCCGAGATATCCTCCATAGGGACCGGCCCGTCGCAGTCCCTGCGAGAAGCCCGGGAAGGCGGGCATGATCACGTACGGTGGGACGTCGTCGCGACCAAGGCCGAAGTGACGTGCGACCGACATCATGCTCGGGTGGTCTGACTTCTTGGCGAAGTAATTTTCGCGGTCGCTGCCGCCGTCGAAACCGGTCAGGACGTTGTAGGGGTTGTGGCTGTTGTACCTGTGCGAGTAGGTGCGGATCAGCGTCAGCCGATCCATCATCGCCGCGGTCCTGGGCAACAACTCACAGACGTGCAGGCCGGGGACCCGGCTGGCGATTGGCTGAAATTCTCCGCGGACGCTCGAGGGTGCTTCGGGCTTGAGATCGAAAGTGTCCTGGTGTGGTGGTCCGCCAAAGAGATTGATCAGGATGACCGATTTGGCCTTGCCCTCGAACCTGGGGCGTCCGTCGCCGGATTGTTGTCCGGCGGCGTGCAGGAGCGTGGGGAGTGAAACTCCCGAGAACAGGCTCAGCCCGCCGACCCGAATGGCCTCGCGGCGAGTCAATCCGTCGCAAACGGTGCGGCCGCGTCCTAAAACCCTGAGCATATTTTTCTCCGGTTGGCCTGATCGGGGCGAATCATCGTTCAGTACCAGTATCGTCTTGGCATACCATGCCGGGCCATGTCATCTGGAATCAGTGTGGTGTCAGACCGTGTCGGGTGGATGGGGGCCGTCCCCGCGTTCGAGTGCCTCGGACAATTGGTCGATCCGTTGGGACAGTTCTTCCTGGAGTTTCTCCAGTTCCTCGGATTGTTCACCCACGAAGAGTGATGTCAATGTTGCGGTGAAAACACCGATCAGCACCATCCCGGTAATAACCAGGACCGCGGTGAGGACTTGTCCGCTCGCACTTTCAGGATTGTGGATGTCACCAAATCCTCCGGTGACCACCGTGGTGAAACTCCACCAGAGAGCCAGTGGGTAGGAGGACACGGCGTTGGTCGTGTTCTCCGGGGTTGACGCTGTTTCGCCAGCAGCGGTCGTGGCCTCCGGATTCGGAACGGATGTCGTGCCTTCGATCTGGTAGACCAGCAGGGCGCCGAGCAACGTGACCACGATGGCCCAGCGCAGAGTTCGTTTCATCAACTTCACGTCGATCACGTCCTGCAACTTGTCCATGCCACGCCAGAGCAGGAAGAACAGTCGCAGGAACCTGAAAAACTTGATGACACGGGCAAAGCGAGCGAACCGGGCCAGTCGTGCCAGGCGTCCGAATCGGGCCAATTGCGCCTCACCGGGAATCGGAATGGATGTCACGAAGTCGACCCAGTGGTGTTTCCAGACGAATGTCTTGGATTCCGCGCACGAGAGCCTGAAAAAAAACTCGGCCAAGAACACCACGCAACAGGCCGCGTCCACCAAAAAGATATTGCTGCCGGAGAGCCATTCGGGCCGCTCCGTATCGGGACCGGCCAAGCTGTCGTAGCCCAGCAGCCCGAGGACCAGCACGATCAAGATCATGATGATCGTCTCGAGTGTGATCAGTGCCCCACGAGAACCGAGCTTGGCGATCATGTTGTCTCGCACGATCCTTGGCTGAATGGCGTTTTCCAGCTTGTCGTCCAGTTCCTCCAGTGACTCCATTTCCCTGCGGAGTTTCGCAGCCTGGCGTTTGACCCGTTGCAGGATGTCGGGATCAGCCGAATCCAGTCCGTGCTGAGCGGATGCTTCGTGTTCGAGGCCGCGGGCGACCAATTCGGCGTAGTTGTCGCGGACTGTTGCTTGCATGCGTTGCAGGGTCTCGATTGAAACCGCATCCGGACGGATCGCTTCCAGTCGTGCTAACGTGTCCTGCAGTTGGGCGTGGTCCGAGTTGGAGTGTTTTGTCATGGGGGCAGTATATCGGGTGTGGTTTGACCGGTGCCAATTCGAGTTCGGATTTTGCGGGCTACGCGGGTTGTGGACCCCTGCCGCAGTGTGAGTCTTCAGGAAACTTTCAGAATTGAAAGTGCCCGATGGGTCACTCGTGAATGAACTCCTTAGAATCGAGGTTCGAACCAATCGGGCTTCAACGAGACGGGTTCAGTTTTGGGGTGACCAGATGTTGCGTGACCGACTGGAAGCGGTGCTGGGGGTGTTGCGACGGGTTGTGACGCAGCCACTCAGTGAACTCAATCGCTGGCAGCGTGCCGTGCGTTTTGGCTATGAGTTGGGACGTGTCGGTGCCCGCCAGTTGAAGCATGACCGTGCCCAGCAGATGGCTGCCGCACTGTCCTACGGGACCCTGTTCAGCCTGTTGCCGGTGCTGGTGGTGGCCACGCTGCTGGTCAAGGGGCTGATCGGAGTCGACCAGTTCCTGGGAATGGCAGAGGAACTGTTGGCCAAGGTCGGGCTCGACACAATCCGCGTCATCCCGACCGGTGGGGTGAGCCAGGAATCTCAGACGATGAGCACCTGGCTCAGGGACCTGTTCGGCCAGGCCGCGGCAGTGAACCTGGCAGCGATCCACTGGATCGGTGTCGCCATCATGCTCTATGCAGCCCTCTCACTGATGGTCACGATCGAGAACTGCATGAACGTGATCGTCCGGGCTCCGGTGGGGCGGCGTTGGACCCGTCGTGTTCCGCTGTACTGGTTCGTGCTGACGGTCAGTCCCCTGGCCGTTGTCGTCTGGTACTACGTCGACCATCGCTTCGACACGTGGATGGTGGCCGTCGAAGCCTGGACGTGGGTGAGCTACACGACGTCCCTGGTCTGGAACCTGTTTGTCGCCTGGCTGGTGATGTTGGCGGTGTACATGCTGGTGCCAAGCAGCCAGCCGGAACTCAAGCCGGCAATGGCCGGCGCATCCGTCTCGGCGGTGCTCCTGGTCCTGGGCCTCCGCAGCCTGGGGGCATACCTCAATTACGGTTTCATGGTTGGCCAGCTTTACGGGTCACTGGGCCTGATTCCTTTGTTCATGATCTGGGTCTACCTGATGTGGCTGGCGGTGCTGTTCGGCCTGGAGGTTGCCGCGATTCTCGAGGCCCTGCCCGGCAGGCAACTCGAGGAACTCGAACGCGAACGCAAGTCCGAATCGCTGGTGGATCCGGCGGCCGTGGTGGCCGTGATGGAAGTGATTGGCCAGCGGTTTGCCGAGGGGCAACCGACCACGCTGGTGCAAGTGTGTGAGCAGACCGGTTTGCCCGAGCAGGCGGCGTCGCGGATGTTTTCGGGACTGGTACTCGAGAACCTGCTGCACCGTCTCGATGGTCCCACCGACACGGTGGCCCTGTCGAAGCCACCGGAGAGTATCACCGGGGTGGAATTGCTCGAGGTGGCCTTCCGCCTGGTCGATTCGGGACAGCCGGCCACGGGATCACGCTTGCTCGATCGACTCCGGCAGGTGCAACGGGAACTGGTGTCCACGACGACCCTGGCTGGGCTGGTCGAGCAACGACAGCCCAACTGATGGGGGTGTCGCTCCGGGTGTCACAACGTGATGCCCGGTCCAAATCCGATCGCGGCCGGGACCTCCAGGCAACCTCCGACATACTCAGGCGGTTGGGACAGGACGTCCTCGGCGTACAGGCCCGGCCCCACGAGGTCGCTGGCCAGTGTCAGTCCCTGGATCGAGGCGGCCAACTGGATCTGTGCCAGCGTGCCGGGGCCCATCTCGACGGTGCTTCCCAGTAGCAATCCGACACCGGCGGTCTCGGCGAGAGTCGCGATCTGTCGTGCCGGAAAGATTCCGCCGCAACCGGTCGTGGCGATATTGAAGACATCGAGTGAATCGTGGCGGATGTATTCCAGGGCATC
>PBOU01000069.1 GCA_002724415.1 Planctomycetaceae bacterium | reverse complement strand
CGTAGTGAGCGAAACAACGATGCTCTCAATCGTCGATCACCAGCACACGATGGATCGTCGCGCGATGATGAGGGTTGGTGGCCTGGGCCTGGGAGGGCTTTCGCTCGCGGACTTGCTTCGCACGCAAGCCACCGCCGGTGGCCGAGCGAAACCTGTCAGGACCGGCAAGTCGGTTGTGTTTTTGCTTCAGCATGGCGGGCCGACCCAGTTCGAGACCTTCGATCCGAAACTTGATGTCCCCGATCGCATCCGCACGGTTGGTGGTGTGGTCCAGACCAGCCTTCCCGGTGTCACGTTCGGATCGACGATGAGCCGGTTGGCAAAGTGGGCGCACCGGATGGCGATCGTGCGGTCGTACACGACCGGCAGCGCGAGCCACAGTCTTCGGCCGTTGATCGGCAAAGCCTCTCGCAAGGCCAATATCGGCACGCTGTTTTCTCGCCTGGCCGGAGCCAACGATCCCACGACGGGGTTGCCCTCGAACGTGACCTTGTTTCCGAACACGATTGACCCCGCGGCACTGGGGCCCGATGAACGATTCGGCAAGTTCAACCAGACCGGCGAGATCAACAGTGCATACGGGGCATTCACTCCCGGTGGTGGTTCGACACTCCAGGAGAACATGAAGCTGAGATTGCCGGTGAACCGTTTCGACGATCGCGCGGCGTTGTTGAAGTCGCTTGATGGTCTTCGCCAGGGAATCGAGAAAAGCGGCGCTGCTGAGGGTTTCGACAAGTATCGCCAGCAGGCCCTCGAGATCGTGCTGCGTGGTGTTGCCGGCGCCTTTGACCTTTCCAGCGAGGATTCGAGAACGATTGCACGGTACGACACGGCTGGCTTCGTTGATGAAGACCGCTACAGCGGTGTCAACAATGGCAGTTCCGGTCGCCGCTGGTACCAGAACAATGCGCAGACCCTTGGCAAGGAGTTGTTGTTGGCCCGGCGGTTGTGCGAGGCGGGTTGCGGTTTCGTCACGGTCGCCACGCGGTTCGTGTGGGATATGCACGCCGATCGGAACAACCTTGACGTCACCCGCGGCATGGCAGCCGTGGGGCAGCCATTCGATCACGCCGTTTCGGCCTTCATCGAAGATTGTGAAGAACGGGGATTGAGTGACGACATCCTGCTCGTCTGCGTTGGCGAAATGGGCCGGACGCCACGGATCAACAAGAACGGGGGGCGAGATCACTGGGCCGGCCTGGCTCCACTGATGCTCTATGGCGGTGGCATCACGGATGGGCAGGTCATCGGCCAGTCGACCCGCGACGGTGGCGAGCCATTGGCCGACCGGACTGATTCCGACAATCTCGTTGCCACGATCCTGCACACGCTGTTGGACATCTCGGAGTTGCGGCTGAGGTCTGAATTGCCGACCACTCTCGTCGACTTCGCCTCGTCGGGGACACCAATTCGGCACCTGGGATAGGCAGCCGGTTTCGGCCTGGTGCTCGCCGGTTCCTGATGGTCTGTCGTGCCGCTCGTCATCCTGGTGGTCGCCATGGCTAACGGGCGGCGGATGGCGTCGTTTTGAGTACGACACGTGTTGACCCGGGTGCGACCAGCATCACTTGTTCGACCGGCGGTCTTGTTTCGGTCGCTTGGGAGGTGTCATCACTCCAAAGCGGACGACTTTGTCGCCGTACAGTGGGTCGTAGTAGTGGCCGCCTTCACGGTAATCCGCATTCCACCGGCGGGAGCCATCTTTTTTTGTCCGGTAGACAAAGGGCGAGAGGTGCAGACGCTCCCGGTGCCAACGCCCGGCCTTGCCCGATGGGATTTCTGTGCCACGTCCGTAGATCATCAAGCCGCCCTCGCCCCGGACCTCGAATTGTGGGCCGATCTTCCGATGCTCGTGGCTGACATTGATGAGCTTGTGTCCCAGTTCGTGAGCGATCGTCCGGCCCCCTTTTCCTCGCTGCCGGCATATGGTGATGACGCCGCGGATGCGACGTGGGATTCGCGTTTCGAACAAATAAGCGGGCAGTGACAGGCCTCCGGTCGGGATGGACTTAATTTGTGGACGGTCCTTCATGGTGCGGTCGTAGTAGGCCATGCGGACTTGTTTCAAGTAGAGCAGGTAAATCGTGCGATGGTTTTCGGCATGACGCTCGATGATGCCACAAAAGGCTCGGTTTGCTTCCTTTGTCAAACGCCAGCCGGCGGAGCGGTATCCCACGTACGTGTTGATTTCGGGAGGGGCCGGAAACCCTGTCACGTCGTTGGCCTGGACGGCGAGCCACGATGCGGGAACAACCGCTCGCTTGACCCACAGCAGTTTCAACTGGACACCGGCGGTAGCAAAAATTGCTTTGGCACGCTTGAAGGAATCGACCAACTCGTCAGGCGAGGCCACGTAACCATGCGGTTTGCTGTCTGTTTCTCCCAGGTAAATGGCAACATCCACCGTGGGGACAGCAACTTTCAGATCCTTGTTGATCGTGACCAGATCGATCGCATCCAGGGAGCGGTGGACGACGCTGCGGCCGGTCGCAATCGCGGCATCGTCAGCAAGAGCCGGGGGTGTTAGCGACGGCCAACACGCTGTGGCAAGCACTGCCAGGAAACAGCCACGGGTGGTCACGAGGTGCACGATGGAGACCTCTTCACGGTCGAGGGATCGGTCAGAAAAATGTTTCAGCGTTTCTGCGGCTTCATGGGAAATTCGTAGCCGCGGAACCAGCCGCGGGGAGGCGTCCATTTCGTGACGGCCTTGGGATCCTTGAGTTCCAAGTCGGTGTCGGGACGGGTGGGGTCGGTGCCGTTGAGGTATTCTTCCAGGTTCGTGTATCCATCCCCGTCGAGATCACGCGACGCCTCGTTGTTGGGGAAATACAGTGCGTCGGCGTGTGGTTGTCCTGGGTCGACGCTGTGTGGGTCCAGTCCAAACCGGGCTTGCCACTCGTCGGGCATTCCGTCGTTGTTCGAGTCTTTTGGTGGAGTGGCCGATTTCAACCTGGGCCATCCTCCGACCTCGTCTTGCGAGTCAATGATTTTTCCGGTGCCTCGACGCGCCTGTTGGATCAGCCGTTGATCGACGGAATCTCGCCTGGGGAGTGTGGCACCGGCTTCAGCCAGGACACGTTCAAATGCCTCTTTTGCGGACTGGACTGAAATCTGTGCCCATGCAGGGATCGCAAATGGCTTCTCCCGTGCAAGCTTGTTGTCTCCAGGGAACAGCTTGTTCTGGTCGGTGGTGTCAGCTCCTTCCATCCAATTGCCATCCACGTACGGCCTGGGGCCCCACCACCAGAATGCATGTGGTGTCTGGCCGCGTCGGATGTAGTTGCCGGCATAGTTGAAATTGCCGGCTCCGAAGCCCTTGGCATCGTAGATCACGTTGTTGCGGAAGTCGCCGACATTCGCGTTGATCGCCGGCGCTCGGTCCGTCAGGTGTGAGTAGAGATTGTGATGAAAGCTGGCGTTTTTTCCCCCGAGGATCGAGCCGAATCCGTGCGGCCCCTTGCTGTGAGTGCTGTTGTTCAGCGCCTCACTGATCAGGCACCACTGGACCGTGTTGTGGGTCGCTGTTCCGATGTTCGAGATGGACACCGTCTCGTCATTTGCCCAACTGAAGGAACAGTGGTCGATGATGACATTCTTGATTTGGGCCGACTTGTAGCGACCAGCGACCCAATCGCCAGCGTAAATTTGTAGTGCATCGGTACTAAACGGCTTGCCGAGTTTTGCGTTGCGTTTGCCGATTTCATCGCCAGGACGGAATCGCAGATAACGGATGATGACTTCACTGGTACGGATTCCCACCCCGTAGTTCTTCAGGCAGATGCCGTCGCCGGGCGCCGACTGGCCGGCCAGCGTCAGAAACGGCTTGTAGATTTCCAACGGGGCCTTGAGTTCGATTGTTCCGGACACGCGGAAGAGTACTGTCCGGGGACCACTTGTCCCGGTCGCCTTCCTCAAGCTCCCCTTGATCGGTGCCTCGGTCTCCGGGTCGTAATCGTCGAGTGTGGTCACCAGCAGTACCCGTCCGTACCGTCCGCCGGAGGTGTATTTTGCGTAACCTTCGGCACCTGGGAACGCGGGGGCCTGCTTGAATCCTTCTTTTGCCGGAAATGCCTTCGCCGCAGTCGAAGGCTCGTCCGCTGTCACCGGGGACGCCAATAGCAGTGCCAGGAGTGTTGTCTTTACCGTGAAGCAGGCCATGGCTCAACTCGCTTGTCTATCGATTGGCAGGTGAAGGCCGATTTGTGGGCGGCGGGCGTCTTGTTGGTTCTGCCCGGTCAATTGTGTGTGGCAACCGGGATGAACTCGGTCGGCGTTCCCGTCGACAATAATCAATTCAACGATTGGCGTGTGGCCGTCTCGAAATTCGCCTGAATCTGAAGATGATACGAGAATGGAAGCTGCTGGCTACGGTGGTGTGGAAAGGTGGCAGCGACGTGAGCCGGTTGACCTGCCAGTTGGGGCCGCTCCGGATCGTGTCGAAAGACACCGTTCTGGCCGGGTGTGCCCCTTGTTGGTTGAGATCATGCAGTCAGCTTGATCATACTCTTGCTTGGCGTGGCTGTGGTTTTGCGTCGTCGCGTCAGTTGACCCAGGTTCGAGATCAGTTGTGAACCTGGTTTGGTTTTTAATTGGGAGTTCGGCCATGCATCGTCTCGTTGCCTCGCTTTTGCTACTTGCCCTGACAGCCACCAACGGGTTCTCTGCGGACTCAAACAAGCAAGGTGCCGAAGGCGAGAGCCAGGTCGGCCAGATCAATAAAGAACTGGATGCAGTGCTCCAGAAATGGGAAAAGGCTTTCAACGCCAAGGATGCGGCGGGCGTGGCAAGCCTCTATACGAAGAAAACGAACGTCATCTACGAGGACAACGTTTACCACAAGACCCGGAAGTCGCTGGAAAAGCGATTCGAGAAGCAATTCAAGGACGAACCCAAGTTGCAGGCCACCATGTCGGACGTCGAACGTCTGATTGTCTCGCCCACGGTAGTGATTGAAACTGGAATCTGGTCCAACACGGGGGCAAATGACAGTTCACGGCCAACTCGCGGCAGGTACTCGTGTACCTTGCAGAAGTTCGGGGGACAATGGCTCATTGTCCATGATCGCTCGTGGGCCATGCCCCGGGCCGTGGGACGGTCGCACTTGCGGACACGGGACCCATTGTCCAAGAAAGCCCGCGAATTCTTCAAGGCCTTCGCCGCTGACGACAAGAAGTTCCTGAACGAGATTTTTGCTGACGATGTTGAGGTCTGGATCAACGACGTCAAGGTCACCGGAAAAACGGCCTACCTGGCACGAGTTCAGCACATCAACAGCGACCTGTTCAAGAAGCTCAGTTTCGACACGTTGCACGTCCACACGAACTACTTCAGCCCCAAGGCCCTCGCATCCGACGGAAAGACTGTTGGTGAGATCCAGGACGGTCCCGTGGTCTGGACGAATGCCTGGTTTGAACTTGGTGCCACTGGTCGAACCACGGGGCGGAAACTTGTCATCCGTGATCACGTGGACCTGCGTTGGGCGGACGGAAAAATCGCCGAGATGCTCGTCTACGGCAACCCGTCCTTCATGGAACAGGAAGAAGAGGCACTCCAGGCAAGTCGCGAGGGGGGCAGCGTGACTCGCAAAGACTTCAAGACGTTTTGCGAGGCCCAACTGGGTTCGTGGGCTGGCGAGGTGACATCGGTCATCAGTGAAACCGATGTCGGCAAGGAGGGGAAGAAGTCCACTTACAAATGGGAGGCACGACTGTCGGACGATGGCAAGGCGATGACAATGACGGGAATGGGCCCAGGCACGACCGGCCGATCCCTATTCTTTTACGATGCCGCAGCCAAGGTGATTCGAGGTTCTGGTGTCAGTTCAGAGGGGGTGGTCAATCAGCAGACGTTTCGAATTGCCGGCAAGAACAAGTGGAATCGACGCACCCACCAGACGGCCGCAGATGGAACGACGAGTGAATTCCGGTCCGTGCTCACCCTGTCGGAAAAGGGGAATCAACTCACGATTGTGATCCACGGCAAGAACGCCGATGGCGGTGACACGAAGCAGACAAACGTCTGGCGACGTGTCAGCAAATAAGTCGGTCGGTGGCAATCCCAGCGACAGGGCAGGACCCGATTGAAAACGGCAGTTGCACAACATCACGGTTAATCCGACCATGGTGATCTGAGAGTCAGGCGTGATGAATTCACCGGGTGCCCGGAAGACCATGAAGACCGCGTCCACGGCTGTCATCACAGTTGCCTTGATCCTTGGCCTGGCAGTGGCGTCAGTTGCCGATGATTCTGCGGCCATGTTGGAATCGACATTCCAGGCGCATTGCGTCAAGTGTCATGGCAAAGGGGGGAAGGTCGCTGGAAAGGTCAACCTGCTGTCCTTGAAAACGGGTGATGACTTTCGGACTCGGCCCCGGTTGCTCGAGCGGCTGATCACTGTTCTTGAGGACCGGGAGATGCCTCCGGATGGTGAGCCACCTCTTCCCCAGGTGAAACGGAAGGAGACGATCACGCGGCTGGACGCGGTGCTCCGACGGGCATTGCAGGCCTATCCGTTTGTTCCCACGCCGATCCGGCGAATGAACCGGTTCCAGTACAACAATGCCGTGGTCGATCTGCTGGAACTGGACCGAGACATTTTTCGCCTCAACGAGCGACTGCTGCGGCGCCGGTCCGACTACTTCCGACCGGAAACCAGGAAGATGCCTCCGACAGTCCGCGTCTCAAGCCGCCCGCTTGCCAAGGATCTCGACAACCAGCGGCCCGAGGGTTTCAAGGGAGTGGCGGCTTTTCCACAGGACAAGCGGGCCGAGCACGGTTTCGACAACCGTGCCGACCACCTGACACTCTCGCCACTGTTGATGGAGTCTTTTCTTCGATTGAGCCAGACGATCGTTGAGAGTCCTGACCTCAATCCCAGGGAATGCCGCAGTTGGAATCGCCTGTTTGCACCACCAGGGAAACCGGTTCTTGGTCCTGTCAACGGGCGATACGAGGCGGAGGTTGGAGGCCTCGTGAAAGCCCGGGCGACTTCAAGCAGGCAAGCCTCTCGTCAGGACATGCGAGAATTTGGCAAACAGTGGAGTGGGAACGCCCAGTTGTTCTGGGGGTGCCCCAATGTAGCCCAGGAGTTGGCAGTTTCCTTTGATGTGACCGGGGCTGGTAGCGGCCTGCGATTTGGGTTCACGAAAGCTCCCGACTATGGCCTGTTCGAGGTTTCCCTGGACGGCAAGACGATTGGAGACAACGTCGATCTCTACGATCCGAAAGTCATCCACGCCGTGCAGGATGTTGGAGGACTGAAACTCACGGCTGGCCGGCACACATTGAGATTCAAGTGCGTTGGCAAGAACGATCGGTCCATTCGGTACTACTTCGGGTTGGACTACATCGAGGTCAGCGGGCTCAAGCCGGTCTCGAAGCCGAAGCCCGTTGCCGACAAGGTGGCGATCAGGTTGCGGCTCAAGACCTTGCTGCGTCGAGCGTTTCGTCGTCCTGTCGATCGCGAGACGTTTGAACGGTTCATGGCATTTGCGGAGGGGCAGCTTGCGTCGGGGGCCTCATTTGAGGCCACGATGCGGACCATGGTCGGGGCTGTTCTGGGTATGCCCGACTTCCTCTACTTCTACGAATCGCATGAAGGGAAGGTTGCGAAATCCGAGAGTCCGGGGCGTCAGCGTGTGAGCGACTTTGAACTGGCCTCGCGACTGGCTCGATTCTTCTGGAGTAGCATTCCCGATGATACGTTGCTCGACCTGGCTGAGTCGGGACAACTGAGCGATCCCAAAACCCTTGGCCACCAGGTCGAGCGGATGATGAACGATCGACGGTCGAGTCGATTCTGCGACAACTTTCCCGGCCAGTGGTTGCAACTGGAACGCCTGGTCACGTCGATTCCCGACCAGAAGAAGTTTCCCTACTTCTATTACGCCGGCTACCGGAGCAGCATCCACATGCTGCCCGAGCCACTGCTGCTGTTCGAGACGGTGTTTGTCGAAGACCGCTCGATCGTGGACCTGCTCGATCCGAAATTCACCTGGCAAAGCCAGATGTTGAAGGCGAATTACGAGGGCCATCGCAAGGCACCCCTTGAAGTTATCATTCAACAGTTTCGACGCGTTCCAGTGAACGACCCGCGTCGAGGTGGAGTGATCACCAACGCCGCAATCATGACCATGACTTCCACTCCCACCCGGACACAGCCGATAACAAGAGGGGCCTGGGTCAATTCGGTGATCTTCAACGATCCACCGGAACCGCCCCCGGCAGATGTCCCACCTCTGCCCGAGGTCGACAAGGAGGAACTGGCAAAACTCACCATTCGCGAACGACTCGCCGTGCATCGCAAACGGGCCGACTGCGCGGGCTGCCACAACAGGATTGATCCGTTTGGCTTTGCGTTGGAAAATTATGGTCCCACGGGAGTCTGGCGAGACAAGTACGAGAACGGTCGGGACGTGGACGTCGGCGGTGTGCTGTTCAACCAGCACGAATTCAAGACCGTGGTGGAGTTCAAGCGTTTGATTCTCCAGGAGAAACACCGGTTCATCCGTGGGTTCATCTCACACCTGATGACCTACGCTCTGGGACGCGAACTCGGACCTGCGGACTCCCTCGCACTGAACGACATGACCGCCAAGGCGGTGGCCGGCCAGGACCAGATGCGAGTCGTACTCAAGATGATCGCGATGAGTGCTCCCTTCCTTCACAAGAACACACGAGTTCCGGCGCCGGCAAAACGAACCCGGGCCGGCTCCCGTCGATCGGAATAAAAGGCGAACCACATGATCCAGCAGGACACTGTTCACTCTGTTTCCCGCCGGCGATTTCTGACGGGTGCCGGTGGGGCTGCTCTGAGCCTGCCCTGGCTCGAGAGTTTCACCAACCAGTGCCGAGCCGAGAACGGTGGCAAAAATCCTGCTCCAGCCAAGCGGTTGGCTTTCTTCTATCTTCCCAATGGGATCACGCGTCGAGGTTTCTTCCCGGGTGAGGGGGACCGGGCGCTACCAAAATTCGCCGGTCAAAATAATGTCTGGCGTTTCGAAGGCAAGACGGTCCCCGTGGGCAACCATCCCCTGACGTTCACGCCGACACTGGCTCCGCTGCACACGGTGCGGGAAAAGATTTCGCTGGTCACCGGGCTGGATCGCATTTTTCAACACGGGACCGACTCTCATGCCCAGTGCGCCTCGTGTTTCCTGACCAGTGTTGCACCATTCGCGGTCAAGAATTCGGCCTATCCACTTTCCCGTACGCTGGATCACATTGCTGCCGATGGCATCGGACAGGCCACTCCCTATTCCACCCTGGAACTCAGCTGCAACGACCACAAGAACAACATCGAGTCGATCTACTTCGACAACATGTCGTGGTACGACACCGGTCATGTCGCTCCTTCGATGCGAAACCCTCGGAAGATCTACGACCGGCTATTCGGCACCAGGGCCAACACGAACTTCCGGAACATCACCGACCTGGCCCTGGGCAATGCCCGTCGGTTGCAACCCCGTCTGAGTGCCAATGACCGACACAAGTTTGCCGAGTACTTCGACGCGATCCGGACCATCGAGAAACGCATGGACCGCATCGACGCCATGAAATCCGAACTGGCCGCAGCATCGATCAAGCGTCCGGCCGAGCATTTGCCACGCAACGAGTACATTCACCTGATGGGTGATCTGCTGGTCACCGCGTTGCAGATTGGTGTCACCAACGTTGGCACCCTGATGGTGGGGCCGGAACGTTGGACGACTCCGACAAACTGGGAAGGGATTCTCGACAAACCACACAGTCATCACGGGATGACACACGCTCCACAAAACCATCTCGAGGACCTGCTCAAGCTGGATCGTTTCCATGTCTCAGCGTACGCGAGATTGCTCGAGCGGATGGATGGTATCGAGGAGGCGGGAGGGACAACGCTGCTGGACAACACCATCTTCACTCTCGGAGCCGGCATGGGCGATGGGACCACTCATCAGTACAACGACCTGCCACTGGTGGTCGCTGGCGGCGGAGGGGGGACATTGAAGTTGGGCAAGCATGTCCACTGCAAGACCGGGACACCTCTGGCCAATCTCTGGCTGACCCAGTTGCAGTGTCTCGGCATCCAACGCGAATCGTATGCCGACAGCACCGGCGCGATCACGGGGATCCTGGCCTGACGGTGGGCTTGTGGCCCTCCCCTGCCCTGGTCACCGAAAGTTTCCGGCACGAGCAGGACAGCGGATCGGTTGTGCAGTGAATTGGCTTTTCGCTGGTTGGCGTGATTGCCCGGAGCGTTGACTGCGACTGCCTGGGACGTGACGTGCGAGGTTGAACGCCAGATCAGATCAGTTCAGTTCTCGCGGAATGGAAACCGACCAGTCTTTTTCGAAGTACACCGTGCCGTCGCGGGTGATGCGGACACGGACGGAGTGATGGAACGACTCGGTGTCGCTGTGAGTTCGTTCGTCAGAATGAATTTCAATGTCGAACTGATCACGCCGTAGCCGGAATCTGCCCTCGGCTTCGAGCACGGCCTGGGCTGGTTCCCGGTCGTTGACTGTAAAAGCCGACTGCAATTCCAGGTGATTGTTGGCGTCGCCGGACTCCACGCCCATGCGTGCCGTTACGGCTTGTTCAATCATGTCCCTGGTGACCGAGTATTCCGTTGGTGTTAACAACTTCTCGGGATCGGCNGGCGGAAGTTGTTGCAGATTGCAGGGCGGCAATGGATTGGCTGGCCGCGGGATGATCGGCAACACGATGTGGGATGCATGTTCACCGCCGCGATGGATGGAATGAACTCCCGGTTCGGCGACGGGCCAGGCGTTCTGGAAGTCGGCTCCGGCGATGTTGACCTGCAGGCGGTGTCCCCGCTCGAAGACGTACGACATCGTTTTTAATGGGATGTCCAGAGCGTAGATTTCTCCGGGTTCCAGGGGGGTCGGTTGAACGTCTGACTGCCGATGCGTGGCGTTCAAACCGCCATAACGCACAAGTTTTTCCGTTCCGTCGGGTGAGACGTCGATCAACTTCACTCGGAAGTAGGCCACACGGGCGGTTGACGAGACGAACAGTTTTGCGATTGGCGTNCCGGTGACTTCGATGTCTTCTTCGAGTGGAGCGGAAGTGTAGGCAATGCGGTTCGCGTCGTCGTGTCGCTGGTCCAGTGGCATTCCCCACGGCATGATTCCGCCACCCCAGTGAATCCCCGATGCGACTCCAGAACTCGCGTGGTAGGGAAACTCGTCACACGCATTGGTCTCAGCGGCCGATTCATCGAGGCTCGAGTTGCCCAGGAACAACGAGCGGTCTTCCTGGCGGGCCAGTGGCCACTCGTTTTCGCTTCGCCATTCACCGGGCTCTTCAAGAGGCATGCGGGCGGCGGGAGGACTGTGCCTGCGGACAAAGAGGGTGACGGGCGGTTCCTCCATGACACCGTTGTCGATCTCCTTCAACCAGTGGTCAAACCACCGAAGATAGATCGGCCGTGTGTCCACTCGTGGCCCGGGCACCGCGACCGGTTCTTCGCCGTACCAGTGTCCGGACGGTCCGACCATCGCCTTCTTGGGGCACTGCAGGTTCTCATACGCTCGCAGGAGAGCGGTTGGATAGCAGTCGGACCATCCGCCGATCACCATCACNGCGCANTTNACCCGNNCNNANTCGGCNGACAACGAGCGGTCNTGCCANTACGGNCCTTGNAGNGGNTTGGAGATGTAGCCGATTCCCCATGGCGCACTGTTCTCCAGCCGCTCTTGCCACAACGTTTCCCANTGCTCGCCGACGACATCCGGGTCCGGCGGCGCGAAGTTCCACGTGTTCATATTGGCCGAGTAGCTGTCGAACATGTACGGCCGCAGGCAGCCACCGGGATACACCCACTCGGTGTAGACGTCGTCGTTGGCCGATCGGACGATAATCGCCTTGAGTGCGGGAGGATTTTGAACCGCGACCTGCCACTGGACGACTGCACTGAACGATTTGCCGATCATGCCGACGTTGCCGCTGCACCATGGTTGATCGGCGATCCAACCGACCATGTCATACGCGTCTTGCCGTTCCTCGTCGTTGTAGATGTCGGTNGTGAAGCCGCCAGAATTCCCGGTGCCNCGCACGTCAAATTGCACGATCGCGTACCCCTGCTCGGCCAGGTACGGGACCGCGGGGGGATACTCGTCGCGGTAGTCGGGCAATGGTTTNCGCAGTCGTCGGTACGGGTTGTATTCCATGATTGCGGGATACGATCCGGNGGCGTCNGGACGAGTGATTTTTGCGCACAGTTCGGNGCCGTCNCGCATGGGGACNCGNACGTACTCGATGAGGACCTGGTTCTCGTATGTTGCGTTCATTGATCGGCCGGTGGAAACTGGGATCACGATTCGTAACGGCTAGTCAATATATGTGACACGGTTTGTTTTGCGTTCTGCTTTTCGTTGTTTTTGAAACCGAATTCACTGTGACTGGTTTAGAGTGATCACCGAAACTGACCCCGCGTTCCCTGGTCGTGCCATGAAAATCCTGTCCGCGTGTTTAGCGTTTCTCTGTGTGACGGCTCCACTTGTAGCGGGTGAGCCGATCGATATTGGCTCGCGTCGCGAACTGATGATCGATGATCATCTCATCGGCTCGATGAGTGACTNGTTGCGTCTCCAGGTACACAAGCCGGTTCGCCGCAACGTGGTTTTGGTGACCGACTCGCCGTGGGAAGGCAATGCGTGCCTTTACAGTTCGGTGTTCCATGACGGTGAGCGGTTTCGGATGTACTACACGGCGAGCCACTACGTGAATCGGAAGGGGCGGATCGAGTTGCCGCACGGCCGACTCCTTTGCTACGCCGAGAGTGTCGACGGCATTCACTTCACGAAGCCGAAATTGAATCTCGTGGAGTTCGCCGGTTCGAAAGAGAACAACATCATCTTCAAGAGTGGGAACCTGTCGGGCATCGCGATTGACCCCGGGCACACGACCATTCTCAAGGACACGAATCCCCATTGCCCTCCGGACGCACGCTACAAGGCCATTGTCCGTTCTGCGGCGAAAGGGGTCGTTGGACTGCACGCTCTGAAGTCCAAAGACGGATTTCATTTCACGCCACTGACCGACAAGCTGATTATTTCCGACGGTTACTTCGATTCGGAAAACCTCGCCTTCTGGGACCCCGTGCGTGGCGAATACCGGGCCTACTTTCGCGACTTCAATAAAGGACTGCCCGGCAGTGGAATTCGGGGCATCAAGACGGCCACGTCGAAGGATTTCATCAACTGGACCAAGGGGGAGTGGCTTCGGTATCCCGGGGCTGGCGACGTTCACCTTTACACCAACCAGGTTGCTCCCTACGCACGGGCTCCGCACATCTTTCTTGGTTTTCCAATGCGTTATATTGATCGAGGCTGGGTGCATTCGACTGGTCGATTGCCGGGCCTGGCAGAACGTCAGGCCCGTGCCAATGCCTCGCCACGTTATGGCAGTGTCGTGACAGACGGCCTGTTGATGACGAGCCGCGATGGACTGACCTTCAAACGCTGGGAGGAGGCAATCATTCGTCCAGGCCTGTCGCGTGCGAATTCCTGGACCTACGGTGACAACCTGATCTCGTGGGGCATGCTCCGGACGAAATCGGATCTGCCGCGGTCGCCCGACGAACTGTCGCTCTACGTGATCGAAGGTTACTGGAACGGCAAGAGTCAGAATTTCCGCCGCTATTCATATCGCGTCGACGGTTTCGTCTCTGTGCAGGCGCCGCTTCGTGGTGGTGAATTCGTCACCAAGCCGATTGTCTTCAAGGGGGACCAGTTGGAGATCAACTACTCCACCTCGGCGGCCGGCAGCATCAGGATCGAAATCCAGGATGCGAAAGGCAACCCGGTTTCAGGCTACACCCTGGCTGACTGTCACGAGGTGTTTGGCGACGAGATCGACCGCACGGTCGTGTGGAAAACGCGTGACGGCGTGAAACAACTGGCCGGCTCAGCCGTGCGCCTGCGAGTCGTCCTCAAGGATGCCGACCTGTTCTCGTTCCGGTTTCGATGAGATGTGGGAGACCCGGACGGGGCGCAACTGGCCATATTTCGCGTCGCGCGGGCGTGAGGCATGAACGTTGCCTACAATCTGCGAGACTTTCCCGGGGAATGGCAATTGAAAGACGTCGGGTTAGACTGTCGCCCGCGGTGCCGTCAGCGGCAGATTTCGGCTTGGCCGGATCCGGGCCAACCGCCAGCGAATTTCGGGGTTTGACAAGACAACGGGTGATCATGCGACTTCTGTTGTTCGGAATCATATCGTTTCTCGCGTCGCCTGTTTTTGCTGCCGGGCCAACGGCCGACCAGGTTGAGTTCTTCGAGACACGAATTCGCCCGGTGTTGGTCGAGCATTGTTACTCGTGTCACAACTCGGCCAAGGAAGCGGCGGGATCCCTGGCGTTGGATCATCGCAGGGGGCTGCGTCGAGGTGGTGATGGTGGCCGGATTGTCGTTCCGGGAAAGCCGGGGCAAAGCCGGTTGCTGGCGATTCTTCGGCACGAAGTCCCCGATCTGAAAATGCCTCGCGACGGTGCCAAGTTCGAAGCCGACGTTGTCGCCGATTTCAAACGGTGGATCGAGATGGGGGCACCCGACCCTCGGGACACTGCCCCTTCGGCTGACGAACTCGCGCGGGCCACCTCGTGGGACTCGACGTTCGCCAAGCGAAAAAAATGGTGGAGCTTTCAGCCGGTAGTGAAACCGATTGTTCCCGCCGTGAAGAACGTCGAGTGGTCGGATCACCCTGTTGATCGATTCCTACTGGCCACCATGGAGGCTCGCGGAGTGGCGCCGGCTGGTGCCGCGGAAAAACGCACCCTGCTGCGTCGAGTCTCGTACGTGCTGACAGGACTGCCACCGACGCCGAAGGAAATTCGCGAGTTTCTCGCTGACGAAACCGAGACCGTGTACGAGACTCTTGTCGACCGGTTGCTGGATTCGCCACGGTTCGGTGAACGCTGGGCACGGCACTGGATGGATCTTGTCCGCTATTGCGAATCCCACGGCAGTCAAGGTGATCCTCAACTGGCCAACGCATATCGTTATCGTGATTACCTGATTCGAGCGTTCAATGATGATGTGCCTTACGACCAGTTGGTTCGTGAGCACATAGCCGGTGATCTCCTGCCGAAGCCGCGATGGAGTTCCGGGGGGCAGTTCAACGAATCGGCGATCGGTCCGGCTCATTTGAGGATGGTCGAGTTGGGGTTCGTGCCGGTCGATGCGCTGGAGGACCAGGTCAAGGTTGTCGACAACCTGATTGATGTTTATTCCAAGTCATTCCTGGGCCTCACTGCGTCGTGCGCACGGTGCCACAATCACAAGTTCGACCCGATCAGCCAGGAAGATTTTTATGCGTTGTACGGGATCTTCGTGAGCGGTCGTCCGGGCCAGGTTGTGATCGATTCGCCGAAGTTGCTCGACAGGAACCGTGGCGCACTTGCGGCGTTGAAGCAAACGATTCGCGACGGGCTGGCAACCGCGTGGATTGATGCAACGGCCAGTATCGAAGACCGGTTTCACTCGGAAGTCGGTCGCGCCTCGCGGGTGGCACAATTGCGGGTCCAACTGGAAAAAGCCAAGAAGGCCATCGCCGTGATTGAAGAGCCGGCACGGGCGGCGGCACTCAAACGCCGGCCCCGTAAAGGTGCAGCCGGCGACAAACAGCCAGGGCCCTCGCAGGATGATTGCGGCCTGCCGTCTGCCTCGCTGCCCACGCCGTATGCTCGCTGGAGCTTCGATGGCGACGCCCGCGACAGTGTTGGCAGCCACCACGGTCAACTGTTGAACGGGGCCGTGGTCCGTGACGGGCGACTGATTCTCGACGGCAAAGCGACCAGCATGCGGACAAGTCCGCTGCAACACAACATTCGTGAGAAGACGCTGGAAGCGTGGGTCTCCCTGGCCAATTTTTCTCAACGTGGAATTGGCGTGATTGGGTTGGATACTCCGGGTGACCAGTTCTTTGATTCGATTGTGTTTGGCGAAATCAAGCCGAAGCACTGGATGGCTGGCAGTGACTACTTTCGTCGGACCCAGGAACCCGGTGGGATTGAAGAAACCACGCCACCGGAAAAACTGGTCCACATGGCGATCGTGTATTCGAAGGACAATTCGATCACGCTCTACCGCAACGGGCGCCTTTACGGAAAACCTTACACCCGGGGATCAGTGCAACTGTTCGAGAAGGGGAAGTCGCGGTTTCTATTTGGCCAGCGGCTGTCGGGGGTCAACCCTCCGCTCGCCGGGGAAATCGAGGAAGCCCGAGCTTACACGCAAGCATTGACTGCTGCGGAGGTGGCGGCATCGTTTGAAGTCGGTCCCACTGGGGTCTCGCTGGAAGAATTGCTGGCGGTGCTCGATGCGGAGAAACGCAAAACACTCACCGGGTTGTACGAGTCTCGCAAGCAATTGCGAGCAGCACTGCAGAAACTCGATCCGACCGCCGGGGGAAAGCCCGATCCCTGGGCCAATGCCTTTGAAGACGCTCGGACGAACAAGGAGAGCCCACTGCACTTGTGGTCGCACCTGTCGTTGGACTCCGCTCCGGTTGCCGCAGATGAGTTGGTTAGGCGATGGCGGGAACTGGCCGGGTTCTGGAAAAACGCACTCGAGACTCGTCGCGAGTCGAACGGCTCGAATTTCACGCCAGCGTGGAGCCTGGAAGATGACGGCGAGGCTCGTTGGTTTGGCTATGGTGCCGCCTTTCGAGATCGGCGGGCCAGTCGGACGGCTAACGGCGAATTCATGATCGAGCCGGAAGGCGATCACGTCGTCAGGGGTATCCACACGGCTGGCGTGTTTTCGCATGGTCTCAGCACGCGACACACCGGCGTGTTGATGTCCCCACGGTTTGTGATCAATTCCAACACCATCAGCGTGCGGGCACTTGGTCGAAAAGCACGTGTCCGTTTGGTGATCGAGAATTATCCGCGTGGGAACGGCGGCATTTATCCGGCGAGCGCTCTGGATCGAGACCAGTTCGGCTGGATCGCGCTGGACGCAAGATATCGCAAGGGCCAGCACGCTCACCTGGAATTCGTCACGAACCTGGCCGATCGTGCCCACTTTGCGGTCGACCAGATTGTGACCGGTGACGGTCTGCAACCACCGTTGGAAACCACCGTGCCGATCGCACACCTGTTGCAGGACAAGGCTCCCGCATCGGTCGATCAATTGGTCGCGAGATACACGCAGCGACTGCTGCAGGCGGTGCGGTCGTGGCAGTCCGGGACGGCGAGTGTCGATGAGATCGTGTACCTGGATTTCTTTGTCCGCCGCGGCCTGTTGCCAACGACCACCAACGCGCTTCCGAAACTTGCCGGGTTGATCAAGAGATACCGGGAGTTGGAGCGACAGATACCCGTGCCCCGTCGAGCACCTGGTGTCCTGGAAACGGTTGCCTATGATCAGCCGCTGTTCGAGCGTGGCCAGCACACACGGCCAGGGAATCCCGTTCCGCGACGGGGACTCTCGCTGTTTGATGATCGGCCGTTCAAGACGACTGACAGTGGCCGGTTGCAGTTGGCCGCACAAACCGCATCGGCCACGAATCCGCTGACGGCCCGGGTGATGGTCAACCGGTTGTGGTACCACGTGTTTGGCCAGGGACTCGTTGCGACGGTGGACAATTTTGGTCACCTGGGTCAGCGGCCGTCGCATCCGCAACTGCTGGATCACCTGGCCGCGAGGTTCGTCAGTGACGGTTGGTCAATCAAGCGGATGCTGAAACACCTGGTGACCTCGCGGGCATTTCAGCAATCCTCGCGTGCCGGTGAATCGGCACGGCAGATCGATCCGACCAATCGATTCCTGTCGCACATGCCGGTGCGACGACTCGGTGCGGACGCGATTCGAGACAGTATCCTGGCGACGTCGGGGCAGCTCGACCTGAAGATGTACGGGCCTGGCGTCAACGTGTACTACACGACCAAGACTGAAGGTGGTGGTCCGAAGGGGCCGATCGACGGAGACCGCCGCCGCAGCGTGTATCTCAGCATTCGTCGCAACGCTCACAATCCGTTCCTGGAGGCCTTCGACGCGCCCAAGCCGACCACCACGCGTGGGCGGCGGGATGTCACCAATGTGCCCGCTCAGTCACTGACCATGCTGAATGATCCGTTCGTTATCGGGCAGGCTGCGAAATGGTCCGAGGGGCTGGTTGGCCGTCAGCTGGAACCTGTCGAGCGGGTTCGGGAGATGTACGCGCGAGCGTTCGGACGATTGCCCACCGCGGCAGAATCGCAGGCCACGCTGGAATACGTTGCGGAGCTACAGAAGGAGCATGCCGACACCGCGGACGGTTCCAAACGTCGGAAGCTTGTCTGGCAGGATGTGGCTCATGCGTTGTTCTGCCTGAAGGAGTTTATCTATGTGGAATGATGCCCGGGCACGGTTGTCTCGACGACACCTCCTGACACAGGCTTCCAACGGTTTCGGATTCGCCGCGCTGTCCGGCCTGATGGCCGACGCGACACGTGCCGAAGAATCCGTGGCACACCGTGCCAACCCGCTCGCTGCGAAGCCGGCCGATTTTCCGGCGAAGGCCAAGAGCGTGATTTTCCTGTTCATGTCCGGAGGCGTCTCTTCGGTCGACACGTTTGATCCCAAGCCTCGCCTGGCCCGGGATCATGGCAAGCCGATGCCGGTGCCTGTTCGGCCGACGATGTTCAATTCCAACGGGAACATAAAGGCCAGCCCGTGGACGTTCAGCCGGTATGGCGAGAGCGGCCTGCCTGTCAGCGAACTGTTCCCGAATGTTGCCCAATGCGCTGATGACCTGGCGGTGGTCCGCTCGATGACGTCGATCGCGAACGAGCACGCCCAGGCCAACTATTTCATCCACACCGGATTCTCTCTGGCAGGCCATCCCAGCGCCGGGGCGTGGACGGCCTATGGGCTGGGGTGCGAGTCGAAGGAACTTCCGGGGTTCGTGGTCCTGGCCTCGGGAGGATCGCCCTTGGGAGGGATCAACAATTACGGCAACGGTTACCTGCCGAGCGTGTATCACGCATCGATGCTCGACCCAACGCAGCCGGAGCCGCTGTCGAATGTCGTCCCACGCGAATCGGATCGGCGACAACGATTGCGGTTGAACTTTGTCGAACGGCTCGACCGCCAACACCTCAAGACACTGGGGCGAGCCGAGCAGGTGGAGTCCGCGATCCGGAATTATGAAACCGCGTATCGTATGCAGTCGGCTGTGCCGGAGTTGGTGGACATCGGTGGCGAAACGCAGGCCACGCGTGCCCTGTACGGGATGGATTCGCCGGTGAATGCCACCCGTGAATATGGTCGCCAGTGTTTGCTGGCTCGCCGGCTGGTCGAACGAGGAGTTCGTTTTATCGAGCTGACTTGTCTCCCACACGCGAATGGCAATATTCCGGGCAACCCGTGGGACCAGCATGGAGGTTTGAAGGCCGGTCACGAGGAAATGGCTCGCCAGGTCGACCAGCCAATCGCCGGACTGATTCGCGATCTGAAACAGCGAGGCCTGTTCGAGGAAACACTGATCGTCTGGGCCGGAGAATTCGGCCGCACGCCGTTTGCCCAGGGCACTGATGGTCGGGACCACAATCCGTTTGGATTCAGTGTCTGGCTGGCCGGTGGCGGTGTCCGGGGGGGTGTCACCTATGGTGCGACCGACGACCTGGGCTATCACGCCGTGGAAAACAAATCGACAGTGTATGACCTGTGGGCGACCGTGTTGCATCAACTGGGGGTTGATCACGAGGCGCTGACCTACCGCCACGGCGGTCGTGATTTTCGCCTGACCGATGTGCACGGCAACGTGCTCCACGACATTCTCGTATGAATGCCGGTCAGTAATGTGACTCAAGGCGGGATCTGAAAATGGATCGAAACATCATGGGCCAATGTCGAGTTTCCAGAACGCTCGGGGTGATTGTCGTCATCGCATTCTCTGTCAGTGGACAGGCCACGGAGCCAATCAAAATCGGTTCCCGACGAGAATTGTTTGTGGATGATCACCTGGTCGGTCAGCTCAAGGGAACGGCTGAACTTCGGTTGCACCATCCGGTTCCGCGTGAGGTGTCAATTGTTCACGATGCCCCGTGGGAGGGCACGGCGTCGGGTTCTCACACCGTGTTTCGGGACGGTGACCGGTATCGGATGTACTACCGGGGTTGGGATTTCTGGTTTGCCACTCGCATGCTCCACTTCAGCAAGCCGGTCACGTGCTACGCCGAGAGCAAGGATGGGATTCACTGGACGAAACCGGAATTGGGCCTGGTGGAATTCGACGGCTCAAAGAAGAACAACATTATTCGCAACGGAATCGGTGGGATGAATTTTGCCCCGTTCATCGACCGCAATCCGGCGTGCCCACCCGAGGCCCGCTACAAGGCCATCGCCGGCGTTCTTGCCGAAGGCGGTATGCACGTTTTCAAGTCGAAAGATGGTATCCGTTGGTCTCCGATCCAGGAGAACGCCGTGTTGACCAAGGGGCCATTCGATTCGGTCAACCTGGCATTCTGGGACTCTACGGCTGGGAAATACCGGGCTTATCGGCGTTGGGTCAAGGAGGGGCGACGAGCCATTCGGACCACCTCGTCACGCGATCTCATTCACTGGGAGCCGGAGTTGGATCTCACGTACGTCGATTCTCCGAAAGAGGAACTGTACGAGAATCGGGTGTTTCCCTATCACCGTGCACCGCACATCCTCCTGGGGCTGCCGACTCGCTATATCGAACGTGGCTGGTCNCCNTCGATGAAAGCTCTGCCGGATCCCAAGGATCGGGCNGAACGNGCGGCGCTCAGNGAGCGATTCGGAACCGCATTGACCGAGACACTGTTGATGGCGAGNCGNAATGGAGTNCACTTCAAGCGATGGAACGAGGCGTTTCTNCGNCCNGGTNTCCAGCGGCCNGGAACCTGGCANTACGGNAATCAACACGTGGCGTGGCAAATTGTCGAGACACGGTCAACGCTGCCCGGAGCTCCTCCGGAGTTGTCGATTTATGGGCCAGAGCGTTACTGGAAAGGGGCCGGTGGCGTGCTGCGGCGGTACTCGCTGAGGATGGATGGATTTGTGTCTGCGTCGGCCGGGTGGAAGGGCGGCCAACTGCAGACAAAGCCCCTTGTTTTCGAAGGAGCGACACTGGAGATCAATTTCGCGACATCCGCGGCCGGTTCGCTGAGAGTGGAGCTCCAGGACCAGAACGGAACTCCAATCGAAGGCTTCCGGTTGGCGGATTGCCCGACGTTATTTGGCGACACCATTGATCGTCACGTGACGTGGACTGGTGGTCGCGAACTCTCGACACTTGCTGGACAACCTGTGACGGTGTGTTTCGAATTGCGGGACGCTGACCTGTATTCGTTCCGGTTTGTTCGGTGATCCAGTTGAGTCTTCAAGACCATCCTGCGGNCNGGTCGGACCAGGAGAGGAAGCGGACGAACGTGAATGACAGCCAGAACGACAAAGTGAACCTTGACGAGAAGCTCCAGCAGTTCAGCGAACACTGGAGTCCCCACATCGTCGGTGAACTCAATGGCCAGCACGTCAAGCTTGCNAAGCTCGAGGGCGAGTTTGTCTGGCACCATCATGAAGACGAGGATGAGTTGTTCCTGGTCCTGCATGGTCACCTGTCGATTCATCTTCGTGACCGTGTTGTCGAACTNGATGAAGGCGAGTTTTTCGTTGTTCCGCGGGGCGTTGAACACAAGCCGGTGGCCGAGCGTGAGGTCCAGGTGTTGTTGCTGGAACCGACATCGACTCTCAATACTGGCAACGTGCGTAATGACCGAACCATCGATGCGCCCACGCGTTTGTTGTGAGGTGTCACGGGGAGTTCAGGGAAGCGGTTTTTTCGTCCCCGAAGCCGTGGCCAGTGGCCGGTGTCGACTGCGAGGGAGGCNGGCCGGAATCGTTGGGTGATGCGGCTGAAGGGCCGGGACGCCCCGGGCAATTACTGGCGAGGTTGCCTGACACCGGGAAGCCGGAACTGGTTAGACTGTCCCCCTGCCCTGCCTTTTCCTGTCCTGCCCTGCCGTGTGTGAGNCTTGNTATGCCACTCCTGCGTTTGCTGATCGTTGTCACAACTGGTGCCCTCCTGGTGTCGACCGGGCCACTCGCAGCCGCAGAGGGACCGGTGGCCCATTGGAAACTGGAGGAGGATGGGCGAGACAGTTCCGGCAACGGTCACCATGCGATCAACCACGGGGTCCGCTTTGGCGGTGATCGAGCGGCGACGTTCAACGGGGTCGATTCATGGCTGGAGATTCCCGCCGCGAAGCCACTGCAACTGGGGACCGATGAGTTTTCGGTTGTCGCGTGGATCCACACCGCCGAGGAACTTGACGATGTTCTGGGTGATGTCATGGCGTGTTATGACCCGGCGACTCGAACCGGTTTCACGATCAGCCTGATGAATTACGCCGGTGTGACCTCGGCCCAGTCGAACTGGAGGAATGTCCTGTTTGGTATCGATGCCGGTCACGTGGACCCGGCCTGGACTGATCGTGGACGCCCGGGGCAAAACCGGTACATCAAGTCCCTGGTGGTCTTTGATGGTGACCTGTACGCGGCGACCTGGGAACCGGACGGGGCCGGGCATGTCTACCGGTACGCCGGAGGCACACGTTGGATCGATTGCGGTAGCCCCGACGTGGCCAACGCGATTACCGGGATGGCCGTCTACAACGGCAAGCTTTTCGTGGGGTCAGAGACCTACAGCGGTGGCGGGTCGTCGCTTCCACTGTCTCCGAACCAGTCGCACGGTGGCAGCGTCTTCTGCTACGAGGGTGGGACCCGTTGGCGCAACACGGGAAAAATCGCGGACGTCCGCAGCGTCAGTGGGTTGGCCGTCTACAAGGGGAAACTGTATGCGGGCACCGGAACGTCCAGTGCCTGGCGGGATGAGGCCAATGGCGGTGATTACAAGGAGAAGCCTCGAACGCGAGGCATGTACCGCTACGACGGTGACGGTCGCTGGACGTCCTGCGGGAGCCCGGGGCTGCGGGTCGTGCATCTGAGTGTCTACAACGGGAATCTCTATGGGTTGAGCTACGACGACGGTGGTTTCTTCCGTTACGAGGGCGGTACGAAGTGGTCACGCCAGGGGCCGGTGACCGACACGACCCAGGTCTACGGCACGGCCGTCTACGAGGGAGGGTTGTACGCCGCGACCTGGCCCACCGGGTCGGTGTTCCGTTTCGCGGGGCCACAGCAGTGGGTCCACGCCGGTCGACTGGGCATGGAAAAAGAAGTCATGGGGATGGCTGTCTACAACGGCAAGCTCTACGCCGGTACGTTGCNGTTCGCTGACGTCTATCGCTACGACGGTGGCNGGAAATGGATCACAACCGGACGGCTGGACAAGACTCCCGACGTGAGATACCGCCGGGCCTGGTCGATGGCCGTCTTCGACGGCAAGTTGTTCTGTGGGGTTTTGCCTTCCGGTCACGTGCTGTCGCTGGAGGCCGGGAAAAGTGCAACCTACGACCGGGCACTCTCTCCCGGTTGGCATCACCTGGCGGCCATCAAGAAGGACGACCGGCTANGGTTGTACATCGACGGGAAGCGAGTGGCNGAGAGCACGCGGTTTGATCCATCAGCCTTCAACCTGTCGACGAAGGGGCCGTTGAAAATTGGGTTCGGCCAGCACGATTTCTTCAACGGGAAAATGAAGGACGTACGGATCTACCGGCGGGCTCTGTCACGAGGGGAAATCAAGGATGCGGGGAAAGCCAGCCGTTGACGGTGTGTTGGAGGCAACCGCACAAGCAATCGGGTTATGCGACAGGGCACGATGGCGGAAGGGTGTGCGTGCAATTGGGGAAGAAATGAAATCTGTTTGCCGTTGTGTTAGGCTGATTTTCCCGCCTGAGTTGCGTATCGGTGACCAAACAAGCACGTGCTTCCCCCCTGGTGCTCATCGACGCTTAGCTTAATAGTGCTGTGACAAAATGGCTGAAGTCCCGAATGTCGCGAACTTCGAAGTCCTGGGCCGACTTGGTTCCGGAGGCATGGGCGAGGTTTTTCTGGCTCGTGATTTGCGGCTCGATCGCCAGGTTGCACTGAAGTTGCTCTCCGAAGATCTCGCTTCGGATGAAGAACAACGGCAGCGTTTTCTGGTGGAAGCCCGCGCGGCATCGGCGCTGAGTCATCCGAATGTGGCGATCATCTTCGAGGCGGGTGAGACCGAAGGTGGACGACCCTACATCGCGATGGAACACATCGAGGGGAAAACGCTGTCGGAACTGCTGGTGGATGGGCCCCTGGATATTGAGCGGGCGGTCGCCATCGCCGGTCAGTTGGCCGGCGCGTTGGATGCGGCTCACACCACAGGGGTCGTGCATCGTGATATCAAGCCGGCCAATATCATGTTCACCCTAAGCGGGGACGTGAAAATTCTCGATTTCGGCCTGGCCAAGTTGACTACGCATGGTCAGGACACGACGCAGTTGTACCAGACTGGAAGTGGACAGATTCTCGGAACACCGACTCATATGAGTCCCGAGCAGGCACTTGGCCAGCCGGTTGATTTCCGGACAGACCTGTTCAGCCTCGGTGTCGTGTTGTTCGAAATGCTGTCGGGAGCGTCTCCTTTCGCTGGAAACAGTTTCGGTGAGACACTCAATAATATCGTCCATNACGAACCACCTGCCCTGGCCCGTTTTAATTATTCCATTCCGGCCGAACTCGAACGGATCACCCGAAAATGCCTGCAAAAGCAGGCCGATCGACGTTACCAGTCCATGCGAGAGATTGTCTTGGACTTGGAGAATCTCTCGCTGCAAACGGCCAGTGGTGATGTTGCGGCGGCTGTTCAACCGACGGTCATGTCCGAAGCTGGCGTGGTGACTGAGGAGTGGAGGGGTGAATCCGCACAGGATTATGACATTGTCATTGCCTGTGCACAGATTGACGACCGGCCATTGCCCCCNAAAAACGAAGGGTGGGTCTCGCAACTCGTGCGTCACTTGAANATCCGGCTCGAACAACTGACNGGGGACGAGGTCAAGATCCAGGTGATGCCGATGCCGGCCGGGCAGGCACCCAGTGATCAGACGATCTTCAATGGTCTCCCGGATGTGAAAACGCTTGTGTCGGTTGTCTCGCCACCATTCACCAAGTCCGAGGGGGTGCAAAAGGGGGTCGAGCATTTCTGGTCGGATACCCGGCAATCAGGCGAGTTCCGAATTGCTGACAGGCCTCGGTTGTTCAAGGTGGTGAAGTCGCCGGTCAGCCCCGATGAGATTCCCTCGCCGTTGGTGCAATTGTTCGAACAACTGATGGCATTTGAGTTCTTCGAAGAGGACATCGATACGGGACGTGTCCGGGAGTTTGACGAATCCTTTGGTGACTTGGCTCAACAGCGGTACCACGAAAAAATATACGACCTGGCGGTGGAAATCTCGGCGGTCTTGAAACAACAGGAGTTGGCCAGCTCAGAGAGCCGGACGGAGGTGGCAGCTTCCGATGGTTTGCGTATTTTTCTGGCCGATACGACATCTGATATCCAGGGCGAGCACGAACGTCTCAAACGAGAATTGCAGGCGCAGGGGCACGATGTACAACCTCAGAGGCCCTTGCCNCTGGTGGCTGACCAGATTGAGTCGGAAGTGAANGACTGTCTCGAGGGTTGTGACCTCGCCATTCATATGATTGGCGATCGGTATGGCCTGGTGCCCGAGGACTCCGAGGTGTCGCTTGCCGCGTTGCAGAACAGCGTTGCAGCACAGGTCAGCCAAAAAGAAGGAGTCAATCGGATCATCTGGATGCCGCGCGGACAACAGGCACGCGATCAACGACAGACAGATTTTCTCCAGCAGTTGCGAGAAGACAACGAGGCACAAACTGGTGCCGACGTGATCGAGGACACCCTGGAGAACCTGAAACAACATCTCGAGGAGTATTGTCGTCGCGTCCAAAAACAACGGCTGACGGGCCAACAGGAGGCATCTTCCACGACGGAGATTCCCAGGTTGTACCTGATTTGTGACCGAGAAGATGAAGAAGCCGTGGAGCCGATTGAAGACTGGTTTTTCGAACAGGGCGTGGAAGTGAGCCTGCCGGCTTTCGAAGGGCACGAACAAGAGATCAGCGGAATCCACTGGCAGAATCTGACCGACTGCGATGCGGTGCTGGTCTACTACGGACAGGCTGGCAAGTCGTGGGTCGACATCAAGCTGCGGGAGTTGATCAAAGCGGTTGGTTATCGCGAAGGGCGCGAGATCGCTGTTCGAGGAGTCTACGTGGCGCCGCCGGGCGACCGTCGCAAGGAGAGATTCAAGACCCTCTCGGCCAAGATCCTGCGACAGGAGGAAGAGCACTTTGATCCGTCGGTGCTCAATGAATTGCTCACGGAGGTCAAGCAGGCATTCCATTCATCATCCTAGAGATCGACATCTGAGCCCCCGAGGCTGTTGCGAGGCGACTGTTCATGAATGCAAATGTGACACCGCGATTCAATCCGTTTCCCGGCCTACGTCCCTTTGGAATCGAGGAAGATTATCTCTTCTTTGGTCGCGAGGAGCAGGCGACCGAGTTGCTGGGATTGCTGCGCGAGCATCGCTTCCTGGCAGTCGTTGGTACGTCCGGAAGTGGCAAGTCGTCGCTGGTTCGGGCAGGAGTGTTGCCGGCACTGTACGGGGGGACGATGGCACAAGCCGGGTGGCGGTGGGAGGTGGTTGTACTTCGACCGGGTGGGGCGCCCATTTCCAATTTGGCCCAGTCGTTGATCGACAGTGATTTGTATGACGCCGAGGACGACGCCTTGCCGAGATTGCGGGCGACACTGTCTCGGAGCCGGCTGGGCCTGTCGGAAGCGATCCGGCAATCCAGCATCGATCCAGAAACCAACCTGCTGGTGGTCGTCGACCAGTTTGAAGAACTGTTTCGGTTTCGGCAGGAAGGAGACGATCACCAGGAGATCGCTGGCGAATTCGTCCAGTTGCTGCTGAATGCGTCTCAGCAGACCGATCAACGGATCTATATCGCCATTACGATGCGATCGGATTACCTGGGNGAGTGTGCACAGATTCCGGGGCTTGCCGAAGCTGTCAACGACGGGGAATACCTGATTCCGCGGTTGACCCGGGACCAGAGGCGAGCGGCGATTGAAAAGCCGGTTAGTGTTGGTGGTGGCGAGATTTCTCAAAGACTGGTGCAAAGACNGCTCAACGACGTTGGTGACGATGCTGATCAGTTGCCGGTTCTCCAGCACGCGTTGATGAGGATCTGGGAAAACTGGGTCGCCGATCGTGACGCTGACGAACCGATGGATCTGAGGCATTACGACGAAGTCGGAGGTCTCAGGGAAGCACTCTCGAATCATGCTGACGAAGTTTACGAAGCACTTCCGAATGATGAGCAAAGGCAAATTTCGCGTCAGTTGTTCAAGACTCTCACGGAGCGTGGTGAGGATGAACGCGGCATCCGCCGTCCCACGCGGCTGGATTATCTTTCAGACATCATCGGTACCGACGAATCTGTTCTGGTGCCGTTGATTGAAGAGTTTCGGAAGGCCGGACGGACATTCCTGATGCCGATGGAGCCGGCCGAGTTGGTCTCCGACACGGTGGTGGACATCTCGCATGAGAGCTTGATGCGGGTGTGGCGGCGGTTGAGTCACTGGGTTGATGAGGAGTCCCAGTCGGCCCGCATTTATCGGCGTCTGGCCGAAACCGCGGCTTTGTACCAGGACGGGAAGGCCGGGGTGTATCACGATCCGGATTTGCAGATCGCCTTGAGTTGGCGGGAGAATGACAAGCCGACCCAGGCTTGGGCTGAGCGGTATCATCCGGANTTTCAGCAGGCAATGTCGTTTCTGGATGTTAGTCACGAGACGATGCAGGTCGCGGAGCGGGAACGTGAACTGGCTCGACAGCGTGAATTGGAACAGGCGCAGAAGCTGGCCGAGGCCGAACGTCTGCGTGCTGAGGAACAACAACGGGCCGCCNTGAGGCTGAAATGGCTGGTCCGTGGGCTGGCAGTCGTCACATTGTTGGCGTTGGGGGCTGGTGGCTTGGCCATTCGAAGCCGCGGGCTGGCCAAAGAAGCCCAGGTGATTGCGGAAGCGAACGAAAAGAAAGCAGAAGAACANGAGACATTAGCCAAGGAGAGTGCCAATCAGGCGACGGCCAGTGCCGAGGTCGCCAGGAAGAATGCCAGGATTGCCCGTCAGGCCGAGGACGATGCTGATCGCAGTCGAGACGAAGCCGTCAAGCTACGGAAAAAGGCCGAAGACAGTGAGGAACTTGCCAATCAGCGCGCCTACCTCTCTGACATCAACGTCGCCCAACAGAGTGCCCTGCAGCCAGGCGGGGCCGATCGTGTTGACGAGTTGTTGAACCGGTGGCGGCCTCAAACAAGCCTCGAATCGTCAGATCGACGGCGGTGGGAATGGTATTACCTCAACGCGTCACGGGGGACCAGAGCTCAGACGGTGCATCCCGCGATTGGTTGGCTCTGGCCGATTCGGTGGCATCCCCGAAGGGAACTGTTTGCCACGGCTGGATCGGAGGGAGTGATTCTGGTCTGGGATATCGTCACCAACAAGCCAGTGCAGTTGTTGCATGGCCATGAGGGAATCGTTGCAGACCTGTCCTGGTCACCGGACGGGACACGTCTTGCCAGTTCCGGCAGCGATACGACCGTTCGAATCTGGAATCTCAAAACAGGTCTGCAAGAGCTGGTTTTTCGAGAGCACGAGAACGGGGTGCCATCGGTTGCCTGGAGCGGAGATGGCAAACGGATTGCTAGCGGAAGCGGCGGTGGCGTGGCTCTGATCTGGCTGGCTGAGAACGGGACAATCGAGCACCGTTTGAAGGGGCATACCAATTGGCTGAATCAGTGTGCCTGGAACCATGATGGCAGTCGGTTGGCGACGGCCTCGAGTGATGCAACGGCGAGGATCTGGGACGCCAATTCCGGGAAACCTCTGCACGTTTTAAAGGTCAACGACGATCGGGTGTTGACGGTCAACTTCAATCCCGACGGGACAAAATTGGCCTCAGGAGGCAGAGATCGCCTGATTCATATCTGGGATGTGTCCAGTGGAAAGGAGTTGGGCGAGCCGTTGGCAGGGCATTCGGGTTTTGTGCTCGACGTGGCCTGGCACCAGGATGGGCGCCAACTTCTCAGCGGAAGCGCCGACACGACCGTGCGGATTTGGGACGTGGAGCGTGGCAGCGTGTCGGAGACCTTTCGCGGGCACGGGTCGTGGGTCAACACGGTTCAGTGGTCGCCAAAACATGACCGGATTGGCACGAGCAGTTTTGATCGTACGGTCCGGATCTGGGATGTTCAGGCGCCCGAGCGAATTCCCAGTCTGGTAGGACACACCGACCGTGTGACCGCTGCGGCCTGGAGTCCTGATGGCCAGACGCTGGCAACTGCCGGGATGGACAACACGATTCGTATTTGGGATGTCAGCACTCGCAAGGAGTCACGCGCCCCGCTGGTCGGTCACTCGGCCGGTATCTGGGCTCTTGACTGGCATCCCGATGGCAAACGGTTGGTTTCGGGGGGAAACGATCGGAAAGCCATTGTCTGGAATGTGCAAACCGGTGAAGTCGTGGTGGAACTGTCTGACTTCGAAACCTCCGTCAGCGATGTCGCTTTTGATCCCGCTGGAAAGAATCTGGCGGTGGCGGCTGGCCGATCCGGATTTCGGCGCGGACGTAACACGATCAAATTCTTGCGGGTTTGGAATGTCGGCGACGACAAGTCGGCTTGGAAATTGCGTTGGAAGCAGAAGGCACACGCACAGATTTATTCGGTGTGTTGGAGTCCGGATGGAAAACGTCTGGCCAGTGGTGGAAACGATCCTGAAACAGAAAGTGATCGAATCAGAATTTGGGATCTCCAGGGGAAGCAACTCCTGGGTTTTGGTGGCGTGGAAACCCGTCAAGAATCGGTGTTTTCTCTGGCGTGGTCTCCCGATGGGAATCATCTGGCCAGTGGAGCACTTCTCAACCAGTTTGGACGTGGAGACACTCCCAATGCGATTCGTATCTGGGATGTGAACACCGGGGNGCAACTCCAGGAGCTGTTGAGTCACCGNGANGGCGTGTTGTCGCTGGATTGGAATCTGGATGGGGCACGGCTGGTTTCCGGAAGCGCCGACAGGACGATCAAGATCTGGGACTGGAGAGTGGGGCACGAGATCCTGACACTGGAGGGGCATGATGATGCGGTGACGTCGGTGTCCTGGAATCGTGCGAGCACGACACTGGCGTCTGCCAGTGATGACCAGACGGTGCGGCTCTGGGATGCAACGGCTGGCTTCCAACGGGAGAATTCCGTGAGGATGCTGAATTCCATTGACGTGCAGTTGGGCAAAACTCCGGGAGATGCCGGGCGTAGGATTTTGCGAGCGAAGATCTACGCTGGTGACGGACGTTGGTCGGAGGCTGCCAAAGATTTTGAAGTGGCCAGGGCAAGCAACCCCGCAGTGGCTGGCCCGTGGTTGATGTCGGGTTGGAAAGTGAACGGACCGCAGGAAACATCGCTTTTGGGTGGCACTGCGATCGAGGAAGCCGAGAGTCAGGAATCCGATGCTACCGACACGGGCAACTCGACCGACGACTGGATTCCGATTGCGATTGGAGACGACGGCAAGATTGACATGGGGCAGTACTGCGAAAAAAGGCGGGATGTAAGCGGATACGCCAGGACAAGGATCTATTCACCTGTCGACCAGTTGGTGGGGCTTTTGTTGGGGTCGGACGACTCTCATCGCGTCTGGTGCAACGGGGAACTCGTTCAGACAAAAGAGCATTTCGACAGGCTGAAGCCCGACAGTGAAGCCGTCTACCTCAAGCTCAAGAAGGGGTGGAATTCGGTGTTGATCAAGGTCTACAACGAGACCGGCGGACATGTGCTGTTCGTCCGCTTCTCGAACAATCCACTGAAAATGGCGCGTGGCTTTGAACGATCCAACGAATGGGAACTGGCAGCGCGGGCCTGGGACATGGCAGGACAGAACCCCGCTACGTATCGTCCTTCTATCCTGTTGAATCGCGTCCGTGCCAACATCAATGCCGGACAATTGGTCCTGGCCGAGTCCGGGCTCACACAATTGCTCAAAGAAAACTCGCGGCAACCGTTGCTGTTGCAGCAGCGGGCACGAGTCAAGCAACTCCAGGGAAAATGGGAGTCGGCGCAGGACGACATCAAGCGGGCCGTGGTTCTGCAGCCTGGTGACTGGAGAGCCCAGTCGGAACTTGGAAGCGTGACCGCGTATGCCCAGACCGACGTGCTCATTCCCGTGGGAGCGGTGTGGGAGTGGTTTCATCCCACAGATGGTGTGGATCCTGGTGAAGGACGGAGTGGATTTCATCAGGAGTTTTATCGACTCGATTTCGAGGAATCGCGTTGGCGGAAGGGACGTGACAGTTTTGGTGTCACTGGTGGGTTTGGCTATGGCATGCCGGGAGGTGTGAATATTTCGCGTCCGGATGATGGGAAACTCAGCGTGGGGTATTTCCGTCACCGTTTCAAAACGAGCAAGGCTTACAGTGGGTTGTCGCTGAAATTGCGTTTTGACGACGGGGTGATTGTCTACCTCGATGGCAAGGAAGTCAGTCGCAGTAACATGCCGTCGAGGAAACCCGAGGCATTTGACCTGATGGCCGTGAACAGCGGCATCAGTGGTTTGGTTTCCTTCTCGTTGAAACAAAAACTGGATTCGGGTGAGCACATCCTCGCGTTCTCCCTGCACAATCAGACCGTCGGAAACTGGGATCTGCGGGTTGGTGAGATCTCGCTCCACGGACTTCGCGATGGAACTGTGCCGCTCGCTGTCACTCAGCAGCCGGTGACCATGTTGCGCCAGCGAGCAACTCTTGCGACATTCGGACGAACTGCGGGAAGGACCAAGGAGACTTTTTCAGAGATCCTCGCACAATTGCCCAAGCAGCCTCGCCGTCCCGAGCAATTGGCACGGACCTTGGGGGAGATCGCCGAAACGTTTGCTCAAACGGGGTCAACCGAACGGGCGATTGCAGTTCTTGATCATTCGATTAAGTACGCACCGGCTGAGGAACGGTGGCTGACGGCGCGGAGCGACTTGTTTCTCAAGAAGGGCCTGTTCAAACAGGCGGCCATCGACATGCTGAAGCGGTTGGAAATCAGCCCGGAGGTTCCGTGGCACTGGCCGTCCACAGCCGGGATTCTGGCCCTGACGGGGAACACGGCTGCGCTGGAGACATTGGTCGCACGAACTGTTGCCAGCATCACGCCGGAGTTGAGTGTTCAAGAGGTGGAGCAGAGAGCGAAGGCTTGCCTGTTCCGTCCTATCAAGCACTCCGATGCCGAGAAGGTGCGAGGCGTCGTCGACGCGGCCTTTGCCAATAACCGTGATTCGGCGATGATTCCGGTGCTTAACTGTGTACGGGGAATGGCCCTGTACCGTTGCGGGGATTTTCAGAAGGCTCGTGACACGAGCCGGCAGTGCATGACAGACAGTCAGGCACGGCCGTTTGTGATTGTCCAGGCCACACTTGTGGCCGCGATGTCTGAGCAACAGATCAAGAATCACGACGTGGCCAAGGAGTTACTCGAAACCGCCATTGCGCAAATCAATGTTCCGGTTGAGGAGTTCAAAGGGCCAAGTTCAGCTTGGGTGATTTGCCGTGCCATGCTGCAAGAGGTGGAGAGCGTGGTTGGCAGAGTGAATTCGTCTCCAGAGGTTCCGAAGAAGAAAAAAACGACTGATCGCTGAGCGTGACGAGCGGGCATCTTGTCATGCCATGTTTATGAAGCAGGCCCGTTCACTTCTTCTGGATCAGCCCCTGCGACGTCATCAATCTATTCGTAATTCCAACCCCGTCTGCCCGGAAAGGTGCGAGTGAAACACGCGAGCATGTCGCATGTCTGAGTCAACGTGTCCAGGTCGCGTCAGACCGAAGAACAATTCCACAAATTGTTCGTGTTCGACACTAGCTTGTTTACGGGGTTCCAGCTTGAGCGAAGTGCAAAATAGGGTGACCTGCGTCTGGGGATTTCTCGGATCTTGTTTTCCAGGGAAACAGGTGTTGGTCACGGCATCGGAATTGAGTGCGGGGTTTTGTCGTTGTATTTGTTAGGGCACCAGGTTCAAGAATGAAACGAGGAGTGACTGTGGACGGGCCAGCGTATCAGTCTTTGCCGGACGCCAAGAAAGCCGGCGTCGAGGAATTGTGTGTGGCGTTGCAGGCGGCTCTCGGAGACAAGCTGGTTTCCGTCGCGGTCTACGGCTCACCCGCTCGTGAAGCCGTCGGTCCGAGTGATCCGGCGTTTCTTCCTCTCTTGATCGTCCTGGAACAAGCCGGTGTCGAACAACTGGCATCGGTCGCCGGGGCGTTGTCCCACGCGAGAGAAAAATTTGGTGTCGCCCCGTTCATTCTGAGCAGGCAAGACCTGGAGAGTTCCACCGACATCTTTCCGATCAAGTTCCTGGATATGCAGTTGCACCATATCCTGCTGGCAGGAACGGATGTGTTGTCAGGCCTGACGATTTCCGTTGATCATCTCCGGTTGCGTTGTGAACAGGAGATCAAGAATCTGTTGATTCGGCTGAGGAACCAGTACATCCGCAGCCAGGGAAGTGCGATGGAACTTCGGCCGGTCATTCGCAATGCCGTTGAATCGTTCTTTCGCACACTGGCGTCAATCCTCAGCCTAAAAACCGAACTGGTGCCAACTGGAATCTCCGAAATTGCGGAAATCGCGGCTGCGGAATTGGCTGTCGATCAGGCGACACTTGAGAAATTGATTGATTCGAATCAACTTGCCGATTCGGAGGTACTCCCCCTGTTCACGGAACTGCTTGAGGTTGTCGAGTTGATCGCTCGCCTGGTGGACCAGATGGATTCCAATACCACCTCAAGGGGGCTTTGAAGTCGATGCCGATCAAGGTCACATGCGAATGTGGGCGGAAACTGATCGCGCCAGATTCTCTGGCGGGACAACAAAAAGCCTGTCCGCATTGCCAAGCTTCAATCGTGATTCCTACTCCGACGGCTGGCCAGACCGCTCAAGCGTCCCCGCGACCGTCGAAGAGTTCGCTTTGTCCCGGCTGTCAGCAGCCGCTCCCTTCCAGTCTCGTCGTGTGTCTGGAGTGCGGTTTCAATCGCCGCCTGGGGCGAAAGATGGTGCCCACGGTCGTTGTGTCACCGGAAAGACAGGCGAGTCAAAGGTTGTGGGGCCGGATCGCACCCGCATGTGGGGCAACAGTTGTGCTTGCCAGCCTGCTGCAGATGCTTCTTAACGGTCCAGAGTTCCTCATCTTGTTTGGTGTTCTTGGGTTGATCGGGGTCGTTACGCTTGTCGTCGCGCGAAAAAATGAATGGGGAATCACGTTGGTGTTTCTGGTGGTCTTCCTCTCCTACGAATCGGTTGGACTGGTTCGTTGGTTGTATGGGTTGTCCGCAGGAATGGAACGCTTCGGGCTCTTGTTCTGGATGATGGGGCTGGGGCCGTTTGCATTGTTGCTGGCGGCATCTGAAATCGACTACTCCAGTTCCGGTTCATCCGGATGCAGCAGCAGTTGCGGCAGCAGTTGCGGCAGCAGTTGCGGCGGCGGGGGATGTGGCGGCGGCGGCTGCGGAGGCTGCGGGGGATGATAAACGAGAACGAGATTCTTGTGCTTCCGTTGATTGGGCCAGGATTCCGTCGTCCTATCGCCGACTGGATTCTGAGCAGTCCCCCTGAAATCAATTGTGTCGAGGTCACAGCCGAGCACTTTTTCGACGATCGACACCTCGTTTCGTTGTCCGAATTGGCTGGGCTGTATCCACTCTCGGTTCACGGACTGGGACTGTCACTGGGCACGCCCGGTCCGCTCGACGAGGACCATCTCGCGAGTTTTTTGCGTGTTGTTCGGACTGCCGATCCCGACTGGATTAGTGAACACGTGGCTTTCACTCGCACCGACGAGGTCGACCTGGGCCATTTGAATCCCCTGGCCTGCACCGGTGATGTCCTGAAAACCCTGGTTGCACATGCCAGCGAGTTGAGTGACAGGTCTGAAAAACCGTTGTTGCTGGAGAACATCACGAGTTTCCTGTCGTTGCCCGGCGAAATGCCCGAAACGGAGTTCCTGAACCGATTGTGTGACGATGCCGGATGTGGACTCCTGCTGGATGTGACCAACCTGTTGGTCAACAGTCGCAACCACCAATTTGATCCCCTGGAATGGTTGCGGGAGATCGAGCCCGGTCACATTCGGCAACTCCACGCTGTCGGGTACACCGAGGACGGTGGTGTGTGGCGAGATCGGCACGCTGAGCCTATCCAGGAGGATCTGTTCGAATTGATCGAGGAGGTCGTTCGATACGCACCGGTGCAATCGATCATCGTGGAACGGGATGCCAATTTCCCGGAAGTGGAGGAATTGGCCTGGGAACTGACAACATTGGAGAGGATCTGTGAGTCAGCCCGATCTCACCCGGCCGCTGGCACAATTGCTGAGTGATTCCCGTTTGCGGCGCGAGTTCATTCGTGATCCGGCAGGGGTCGCTAACCGATTGGCGTTGCCGCCGGCCAGCATCGCGTCGTTACAGGAAATCGACACGGGATTGCTCGAACAGCAGGCCCGTTCGCTGCTTGGGAAACGTCGTTTTGAGGTCGCCACGATTCTTCCCCGAACCTGGCAGCACTTGGGCGATGACGCCATTGGCCTGTTCGAAGAATACGCCCTTGAAGCCCCTTGGCCGACCGGTCATCGGCGACACCTGTTGGACGCGGCGGCGTTCTGTAGCTTTTTGAAAGATCGAGCCGATTCGATTGAATCGGCCCGCATCCGCTTCAAGTCCGGTGACAGGCGATTTGTCTTGGCTCGGGTCGACGGTGACGGGCGATGCGGGGTCCTGGTGTTACTCCGTTGGAGAAAAACCGTCAGGAGTTGGCTGTTTGTCGTCGGTCGTTCTGCCTAACGCACCGTCAGTAGCCCCAATGTTCGAGCGAGGCGTCGCCCAGGTGTTGTCACGAGTACCGGGCTTCAGGCCGAATTGCCATCTCCATAGATCTCGACCACGGGGTCAAAAGGAACGTCCTCGTCGAGGGGGAAGATGGGGCGTGGAGCCTGGGTGTGTCCCAGGCTTGGAAGGTTGGCGCTGGTGGCCCCAGGCGCATCCACGTTCAGGAGCAGGTCGCACCAGTCGGCGAACATGTGTGGCTCGCAGTGCGGTGATTTGACGACCACCACATCAAACCGCCTGGGGTTGAGGCCGTGTGCGTAGAACAGCGATCGGTCAAAAAGGCTGACTGGTCGTGTGGTGACGACCCAGGTCACATTGGCGGCCTGGATGACAGCCGTGTCGCCGGCTCGCCAGTGTTGCCCGAAAGTCTCGCTGCGGAAATTGCCGTCGGAGAGTATTCGGACGGTTCCGGTGACCGGCAGGGGCGTGAATCGACCTGGATCCTCGCTGCCCCCGAGCGTGATTTCGACGGTGCCGCCGATGTCGACAGATCGGGCCGCCTGTACAGCTGGTGGATCGACAATGGGTGCCAGGATGCTGCCCGTGTAACCGGCCTCGAGCAGCGCGGCGGCAATGCTGTTGCTGTCTCCAGATGCTCCGGAACTTGTTGCGTCGGCAGCATCGGTCATGATGACAGTGCCGTCTGTTGCTGCGAGGGTTTGCCGAACCGCTTCCTCCAGCGACAGCAGCGGCACTTGCATCTTGTCGTGATGTTGCCAGAACTGTTGGGCCAATTCCCCGGCCAGTTGCTCCGCTAGTTCCACGTCCCCGTCGGTCACGACCAGGCTGTTTGTTCTCAGGTCCGGGACATCGGTGAAGGGGTTGCCGATCATCATGCCGGCCGCCAATCCAGCGGAAGACGCTTCGATGTCCTGGCATTTTCGAATGCATTCGCCGAATAGCCCGGTTTCTGTGATCAGCTCGTCTCCACGAACCAGCGCCGGGATNTTGACCCTCGCCATGACGNGATTCACTTCGCCGCGGAGNATTCGCAATAACAGTCGGGCAGCGCGTTCGCCGGTGGANCCCATGTCGATGTGTGGGTAGGTGTGGTAGAGCACGATGGCATCGCTGTTGCTGATCATGCGATCGGTCAGGATGCCGTGCAGGTCGAGCGAGACCACCAGNGGAATGTCCGTGCCNAGAATACGNCGGGCTTCCTCGAGCAGGTGGCCCTCCGGATCCGGTTCTCCCTCGGCCGACATGGCCCCGTGCAGGCAAAAGTAAGCNGCATCCACNTGGGAGTTGTCTTNNAGGNTTTGAACCAGTTCGGCTCGCAGTGTTTCCCAGTCCGCTTGCCCCAGGGTGCCACCTGAGGTGATTGCCTTGGCACCCATCGTGGGAACCACTTCCACATCGGCTTCGGATTCGAAGACCGAGAGGGCACCACCGATTTCGTCGTTGATGGATCGGCGGTCATCGAGCCACTGCTGGCCACGNCCGATATTGAAATCCTCGAACGTGCTGGGNACCGGATTGAACGANGAGACTTCCTGCATGCAGGAGAAGATCAGGATGCGTGCCATGAATTGTTCCAGGGGAAACAAGTCGATGTGTGGTGAACAACCGTCGTCGAGTGTGTCGACGTGGTTCTGAATTTACAGGCGTGGTGAGTCATTCGCCATCACGGTTCTCTCCGCGGGGATTGTCGTCCTGNAACAGAGGGGGGGAGATGCCGGAATGACCTCTTGANCGTGGCGGTTCTGCTCGAGAGACTGGNATGATCCGAGACGTTCTCTGTGGAGATTCTCTGTGCGTGTTGTGTTTGCGNTGATCGCGTGCGTGTTTCTGGCTTGCACGCCACTGGCTCGCGGTGCGGGGAAGCCCTTTCTGGGCACCTATGTGAACATCAACCACTTGTGCGAGGCTGACGACCCGGTGTCGGCCAGGGAACAGGCGGTCCTGAAACAGCTGGATCGCATCAAGGCGAGCGGGATCGACGTGGTCATGCCCTATGCCACGACCACATCCGGAACTGCTCTTTATCCCAGCNATATTGTCCCGACCCGGGTGTATTCGGATTGGGACCCGTTGCGACTGATCATGAAGGAGGCGGCTGTTCGTGGGTTGCGGGTGTATCCCGTTCCATGTGTTCTTGCCTGTGGAAAGGACAAGCCGGCCGGGATCCTGGTGAAGCACCCGGAATGGGCACTTCGCAAACCCGACGGTCGTCTGTTGGGACACATCAGTCCGGGACATCCCGGTGCGAGAGCCTGGGTCGTGTCGGTGATGAAGGAGATCGTGGCCCGGTATNGCCCCGATGGCTTGTTGCTGGATTACATGCGGTTCAACAATCGGCCCATGAGACTCGATCCACATTCGGTCACCCTCCTGGAAAAACGGTTCCAGGTGAAATATTCGAAGCTGGCTCCGGCNCAGATCCAGGAGTTCAAAGAGGCATCGCTCACTCGCCTGATGGGCCGCATCAGCCAGGACGTCCGTCGGATCAAACCCGGGTTGCCCCTGGCGATTTATTCGTGGGGCCCTCATGTTGTGAGTGGCCATCGAGTCGCCCAGGACTGGGAAACNTGGGCGAGCCGCGGCTACATCGACATGGTCAATATCTCGGGCTATTGCTACCGAAAGAACTACGGAGAGCAATTTCTCAAGGTGTTTCAAAACCGCCTGGCGGGAGCCGTCGCCATCAGTGAACAACTCGACCCGCCTGTCGAGATCACCTTTGCTCTTGGTGTCCGAACGAGCCATGGCAGCATCGTCGAGGCCAGGGAGGTCGCGGACTACTTGAGGGCAGCCAGGCGAGTCCGGGTGACTGGTGTGTCGGTGTTCACCTGGTCCTACTTGCAACCATTTGTGTCAACGGTCAAGGAACGCCGTTACCTGGACGAATTCCGGCGGCCGTGATCTGCGCCACGTCTTTCCTTCTGGTGACCGGCGTAGCACAGTCCTGGTGGTCTATTTTTTTATGGCGTGATGTTTCTAGGAACTGAGATTGATGCAACCTGTCTATACCCTGTCAGTGGTTGTGTGGGTGATGTCCACGATCACCACAACCGTTGCTGCCCAGGAAGCCGACTGGGCACATCCCTATTGCCAGTACCGCTTTGTCGTTGATGTCGACATTCCGCGGCCAGGTTGGACTGTGATCCCACTGTCTGAAAGAGACATTTGCCAGGCGATTGGCCAACTCGAGGAATATTCTTTCGACCCAACATTCCTGGCCTACAACCACGTTCGTGTCTGCGAGCTTGGAGCAACGGGGCGGGCGCACACTCCCCTGCCGAAAGCGGGGTTTCACCTGGTCGTCGACCCGTCTGAATTGGTCAAGCAGGATCCGTCATTGCCGATTCCGACCAGCAAGGGAGGCTACTACCTTGTTCGCTTCACGAGTGAAGGGGGCAGGTTTCCACCTACCGTTGGCTATGAACAGGTGTTTCCCGTTGGAGAACCTCCGCGAACGCATGCCTACATGAGTTCCTACGTGCCACGCCTGTTGCCCAGGGCCAGGACACGGCACGAGTGTTTGCTGCAGTCCGACGGGACAGATTTGAAGTTGGCCATTGGTCCGACCACCGTCGCCCAGGACATTTCGGTGTGCCGGGCCCAGATCGTGTTTCAGGCGGAGTTCAAGACGGCCGGCCGCCGGAAACTCATGATCTATTATCAACCTCTCGGGGCCCATTATCTCAAGGTTCCAGAACTCCGTTCACCGACGACGTCGCCTCGGACGGCAAGCGTGATTGCCAAGGGGACGGCGGAGAAACGGCTGGGCNACACCCGTTATGGACTCGGGGCCACNGCGACTTTNCAGGCGTGGTTTGCTGATTCCACNGTCAAGCTGACACCGGGGACCCCCTGCCCGACTGGAGTTCGTGACACGATTCGCATCAGCACAGCCGCCAATGAATCTCAATCGTTTCAACTGGTCCTCTCGCCGAAAGCCGACTTTGAATTTCGAGACATCCGCGTTTCCTCCCTGGCCAGTGGCGAACATCGGCTGGCTGCGACCAAGGTCGAGTTTCACCAGGTCGAGTATGTGAAGGTCACCAAGAGAGCCCGGGTCAANCAGGTGTCGTTCTTCGATTCGATCGGTGATCCGTTGGTGGCCGTGGCGTCGCGCCAGGTGAAAGCCGGGTCCGGCAATCTGGCCTTCTGGGTCACGCTGCGGACTCCAGCGAAAACTGCTGCCGGAACCTACACCGGGACTCTCTCGGTTGTGGGCGGCCAGGGCGCGTCGATGGAGTTTCCCCTGGCGGTGACGGTCCATGATTTCGAGCTGCCCGAGTTCTCGACGTTCCGTAGCAACATGGGCGGACAGTACCTGGCCAAAAAAGGGAGTGACCCGGGAGTGAATCCCGTCATGGCCTATCACGGCCTGAAGTCGAAGGGCGAACTCAAGAAGTTGGCAGTGAAGTACTACGAGGCGATGGCGCGTGAGAAGTTCTACCCGAAGAATGTGGCGTTGTTCACCGAGATTGGACTGAAGTGGAAGCCGCCGCCGCGAGGATACAACGTGGCGGCCCCGGGGAATTTCTTCGAACTGACCGAATGGGACTTCACCGAGTTCAACCAGCTCATGGAGCATTTCATCGATCGNCTGAAAGTGAATTCNGTGTGCCTGACTCACACGAATCCGAGTGTCAGTCACATTTTCAAGCACCTCCCGGGAAAGCCGGCGAAGATCTGGAACCCGGATCCGGGCCACGTGACGATGGGCTGGCAGACGTTTCGCAAGATGACTCAGGTGACGTACCAGAAACAGGCAGGTGATCCGTGGTTCGACACCAGCGTGGTGGTGACCCGGGACCAATGGGACCGGTTGGTGCTGGATTATTACCGGGCGATGGTTCGCAACCTCAAGAAACACGGTTGGCTCGACAAGTTCTACTACTTTGTTGACGAGACGGCCGGGACCGAAAAAATCTTGCACCTGGTTCGCCTGTTGAAGAGTGACCCGGAGACTTCGGCCATCCGATTCGCCCACTGTCTGCAGGGATTCGAGAGCCTGCGGCACAAGGAGAACGGGAAGTTCGCCTTCAGCAAGCTGCTGACTCACGTGCCGCAAATCGACGAGAACTACTACCGCTGGGAAGATTATTTCTGGGACGATTACGAGGTGCCCCGGGACCGGGACCGGTTGTGGAGTTACGCCGCATACAGCAGTCGCCTGGGAATCAATGTNCCGGGGGTGACGAACCGGGAGGTGGGNCTGGAANTGTTCAATATCGGTGGCAGCGGTTATGTGATCTGGGACACGATCATGTGGCATCACCCGTACAGGGATGCCGGTGATGACCGAAACCCGTGGGTGGAGCCGTTCACCCGGTTGGCCAATGGTGGCCTGAGCTANTTTTATCCACCACGGAGGAAGGGCCTTTCGGCCACTCCCGATTTCACGATCACTCCCTCGTTGCGAGTGATGACGTTTCGCGAAAGCGTGGACGACTACGAGTACGCCAGGATCCTGGAAGACCTCGTGTCGCGGGGACGCAAGCAGGGAGTCGACGTGACTGTCGCGAGGCGGGTTTTGGATGACATCCGTCGCCTGTTTCCCGGCACTGTGGAATGGACCTTGAACGACGCCTGGTATCTCGAGTTGCGGGAACGGATGGCCCAGGCGATTGTCGGAGTCCGGTCGCAGTTGCAGTGATGGAAATGAAGGGCCGCTGCGATTGTCGGTCCTCTCGNAATTTTGGCTGGCGGCAGGATTGTGGAAGCGACTAGGATGCTCCCTGTGGATGAAGCTTGGCAATTTGGCCTCGCCGCAGGCTATCCAGGCATGTTGTGATCCAGAGGTGTTGGATGCTGTCGATCCTCGAACCGGCCCGGCCCAGGATGGGGCGTCGAGAATGGCTTCGAATCGGCGGGCTCAACTCGTTGGCACTTTCGTTGCCGGAGTTGATGGCCGCACAGGGTGACGGGNCAGTCGGTGATTCGGCCGATCCCACGTTCGGTCGAGCCAAGAACGTGATCTATCTTTACCTGAGCGGTGGCCCGCCTCAGCACGAGACTTTCGATCCGAAGCCGGGGGCACCAAAAGAGGTCCGCGGAGCCTTCGAGCCCATCCACACGAACATTCCCGGGATTCAGTTTTCGGAGTTGCTTCCTCGTACGGCGGGGATGGCTGACAAGTTGGCGGTCTGTCGAGCCATGTCGACAAACGACAACACTCATTCGACCAGTGGGTACTGGGTGCTGACGGGTTTTCCGTATCGTGGCACCAATGCGAGGACGTTGCAGCCGACNGATTGGCCGAACCTCGGGTCGGTTGTGAAATTGCTGAAGCCCAGCGAGGGCATTCCGTTCAGTTTTGCGTGGTTGCCCGAACCAATCGTCGCCAATCCGGGTGTGTTGATTTCCGGACAATCCGGAGGGTTTCTTGGGCCGCACACAAATCCCGAGAGGTTCACCTGTGATCCGCAGACTCCGGGNTTTGCGATCAAGGAATTCGAGTTGCCCAACGATGTGTCGCCGCTGCGATTGTCGGGGCGTTCTTCCCTGCTGGCCCAGATCGATCGACACTTCGACAAGCTGGAGAGTTCTGACGGATGCCGTGAATTCGACAGGCACCGTCGCGAGGCCTTTGGGATTCTGACGAACGGAAAAGCCCGTTCAGCATTTGCGATTGACCGGGAGCCGGCAAAACTTCGAGATCGTTATGGTCGTGGCAAGTGGGGGCAAAGTGTCCTGCTGGCGCGGCGGTTGGTCGAGGCGGGGGTTCGGTTTGTCCATGTCCAGTGGCCACGGGAGCCCGGCGACCTGTCCTCGAGCCGTCCGGTGTGGGACACCCATGCCGACAACAACAACCGGGTGAAGGACGTTCTGTGTCCGCAATTTGATATTGGTTTCAGTGCACTGCTCGAGGATCTCCAGGAACGAGGACTGCTGGACGAAACGCTGGTCGTGGCGGTTGGCGAATTCGGGCGGACACCGAAGTTCAATGCCAAGGGAGGACGCGATCACTGGGGACCGGTGTTCAGTTGCGCCCTGGCCGGAGCCGGCATTTCCGGTGGCCAGGTGTATGGTTCGAGCGACGCAAGTGGCGCGTATCCGAAGACGGGACGTGTGCTGCCCCAGGAACTCTGTGCGACGATCTTCCACCTGCTGGGTATTGGTCACAACGCCACGATGCGAGACCGTACGGATCGGCCAATCCACATCTGTAACGGCCAGCCACTCCAACGGCTTCTCGGGAATGTCCCGGCGACGATGCAGCGGCGAAAATCGACCGGGACGATCGGTCCGATTCCTGATTTTCGTCCTATCCATGCAAAGAAAACCGGGTGAACTGTGGTCGGCTCTGGTTCTCGGTGCCGATGTTCCCACCCCGCATCGGCTCGCTTGTGTTGTCGTGAATTGCAATTAAGTTTTGTTGTTGGAGTCCGTACGTTCTTGTCGGAAGGGAGTGGCTTGTGCATGGCGCGATTGCGGAACTGATTGGTTCCACGCAAAGGGACGACCGAATTGCCGTTTGGGAACTCTTTGGTTCCCGGTTTCAGACCATGCGAGATTGGCGTTCCTACTTGCGCGTCCGGCTGGCAGACAATGTCAGTGCCCAATTGATGGCTCCGGAGTCGAGGTGGAACGTGTCGTCGTTTCACGCTCTGTTCATCGCGTGTTGGATTCACCATCCGGTGGAGAAAGGGACATTTATGGTGAATCTGGGAGGCCTGTCGGTGTCTCAGCGCGGCGTGGTCAAGAACGCATACAAGAAGCATCTCAGCGGACGCCGCAGTTCTCACCTCAGTTCATCCGGCCGGTCGGCTTCCAAGGGCTGGGATTTTCTCAATGGTTATGACGAGTTGTTGGTCCAATTCGAGGAGACGACGGGCCGGCCCTACCTGTTTCTCAAGGCCGAAGGTCATAACACCGGACTCAAGGGCATCATCCCGCACATAAAGAGTTGGCGGCACAAAAGAAAACATGGTGTGGGATTGATTGCCTCGCCAGCCCTGAACGAATTCGCCGTGAGGGATTCTCGTGTCGAATCGCGTGCGGCCGAGAACTACGGCAAGCACTACAAGAAACTGTTGAAGGGGCTCAAGCTTCGGGGCAAAAAGGTGACCGTCCGAGAAGTTGTTCCCGCGTTGTTCAAACTCACCGGGTTTCCTCACCCCAACCTGAAGATGCTGGCCATGACGTCTTCGAACCAGGAGTTGGGCCGTGCCCTGCTGGACTACTGCCGGGCAGCTTCTACCGTTGGAAGCGGGGGGGTCCGTTTCCGTGCCGATGGCAAGATCACCGGCGGAATGATCTCGGACCTGAAAGAACTCGCCGGCACGCTGCAACAGGATGGGAACAAGATCTTGCGGCGGGTGTTTCGCGAGGTCCGGGTCAATCCCGATGAAGTGGATCGATCTCTGCAGACGTTCTACGCCTCGCCGGGCTGAGTTGATTACGGAACCACGTCAGCCACCGAAGGTGCTCTTCCCAATTGGGCCGTTGAATCCAATACACTATCTGGTAACCGTGTTCCGGCCAGGCTCAGCCGATTGTTTCGGCCCCAATCAGCCGGTTGCGTTGACCGAATCGCGAAGAGGTGGATCTCTCGTCGCGTGTTTCCCCTGTTGCGGGCACCATCATGGCCGAACAGAAACCAGGGCCCAAACGGGCGTTCATCCTCCTGGCTTGTTCCGTGTTGCTGGGGTTCGTGGCATTGGCTGCCGGTCCACTCCGCTCGCGACTGGAACTCCAGCTTGGCCAGTCCGCCCTGGATGACTTGGAGTTTCACGAGGCGGATGAGTGGGCGCGATCCATTCTCGGTCGCGACTCGGATTGGCCCGACGGCATTCTCCTGGCGGCCCGTGCCGCCGCGGGGCTCCAGGATACAGATCGGGCCCTGGAACTCCTGGAACAGGTCCCCGACGTCAATACACCCGGTGCTTTGGCTGCACGCTGCGAAGCTGGTGACCTGTTGATCCGTCGGCATCATCGGTTGTCGGCGGCGGAGGTTCAGTTTCGTCGTGTGCTTGCTCATGTACCCGAACATCGCGTTGCCAATGACCGGTTGGCCTACCTGCTGTCAGTGGCTTCCCGGCGGTGGGAGGCGATTGCGCCGCGTATCACCATCTGCCGGCAAGACAATTTCAATCCACTGCACCTGAAAATTCTCGCCGTCGGGGAAGGGAGTTTTGTCCAACCGGAGATCGTACAGAGATTTCACGACGGGGATCCGGATGACCCGTCGCCGCTTCTTTCGAAGGCCTGGATGGCCCTGGGGGACCAGGATCTTCAACAGGCCGAGGAGATCTTACGGAATGCGGTGTCGTTGCGTCCCGAACTGGCCGAGTCGCAATCGATGCTCGGGAGTGTTCTTGTGCAGGCCGGCGATGACAAGGGATTCCTGAAGTGGTACACCCAACTTCCCGAGAAATCGCGAGAACATCCCGGTGTCTGGACCGCCATGGGCCGATTCGCCTCGGGGGCCAACCAGCCCCAGGTCGCCAGTCGTTGTTTCTGGGAGGCCGTCAAGCGAGACCCCAATCATCACCAGGCCAATTACCAACTGGGGCAGCTTCTGACACGGTTGGGGCGAGACAAGGACGCCGGGCCGTTTCTGGAACGGTCTCGACAGATCAACCGGTACACCACCGGTGTCACGACCGCGTGGGCGTCGGAGCGGCTGGATGAGTTGAAGATCGTGGCGGAAGTGGCCGAAGAACTCGGGCTGGTCTGGGAAGCCTATGGCTGGTCGCTGTGGGCCCGCGAAAAAGGAGTCGAGGCGGCTGAACCACAAGAATGGGCGGTTGAGACGGTTCGACGTTTGGCTCCACGACTGGCTTCGCTCGACCTGGTCCGCACGCTCGACGAGGCGAATCCCGTCACCCGTGTTGATCTGTCCAGCATGCCATTGCCGGACTGGAGCGACGGGCCAGCGGGACGGCCCGCCGGAAGTGCGATAGCCGCTGTCGACGTCAAGTTCCAGGACCAGGCGGTCACTGCCGGTGTTCGCTTTCGGTACCTCAACGGGGGGAATCCGGAACACGCCGGAGCGAGCCGTATGTTCGAAATGACCGGGGGTGGGGTTGCTGCGGTCGATTTCGACCAGGACGGTTGGCCAGATCTCTTCCTCCCACAGGGAGGAGTCTTCGATCAACGCGGGGAACAACAGCGGGATGTTGACAGGTTGTTTCGGAACACCGGGGCCGGTTTCGAAGATGTCACCGTCCAGGCGGGATTCCACGGAAACGGGTTCGGCCAGGGAGCCACCGTGGGTGATTTCAACGGGGACGGGTTTCCCGACATCGTCGTCGCCAACATTGGTGGCAATCAATTGTGGGTCAACAATGGCGATGGCACCTACAGCGACTCGTCACGGCGGGCCGGTGTTGCGGGGAATCGCTGGACCAGCAGTTGCTTGATGGTCGATTTGAACGCCGACGGGTTGCCTGACCTCTACGCGGTCAATTTCCTGTCCGGAGAGGATGTGTACACCCGGGAGTGCAACCAGATCCGGTCACCTGACCAGGCCGAGGACCTGGGCAGGGAAGTTCGTGGTCAATCCGGAACAATGCGGGCGGGCGTTTGTAGCCCACTGGATTTTCCATCGTCACAGGATCGGTTGTTTCTCAATCTCGGCGACGGACGATTCCAGGACATCACTTCCGAGTCGGGGATCCAGGTGCCGCGGGGGAATGGACTGGGGATCGTCGCGGCGGATTTTTCCGGAGCCGGGCGTCTGAGCCTGTTCCTGGCCAACGACTCGGTTCCCAACTTCTACTTTGTTCACAAGGGCAACAATGGTGCGGGGTTGCCGAGGTTTCGTGAACGGGCGATGCCACTGGGGCTCGCGGTCAACCAGGAAGGGCGCGCGGAGGCCTGCATGGGAGTGGCCACCGGTGATGCGGACGGGGATGGGCGTCTGGATCTCTATGTCACCAATTTCCTCAACCAATCCAATACCCTCTACCGGAAATTGCCCCAGAGGGAGTTCTTCTCGGACATGACCCAGCGGAGTGGATTGCACGAGAGCAGTATCAGTCGCCTGGGCTGGGGAACCCAGTTCATCGATCCGGATCTGGATGGAGAACTCGACCTGGTGGTGACCAACGGTCATGTCGAGGCGTCTTCCAACAGCCGGGAACTCTACGAGATGCCTGCCCAGTATCTGCACAACACTGGAGGGGGCCGGTTCGTGGAGTTGTCGGCCGATCGGGTTGGCGAGTTTTTCGACAAGCACGTGCTGGGTCGTGGGATGGCGCGGCTGGACTGGAACCGGGATGGACTCGACGATGTGTTGATCTCTCACTTGGATGCACCGGTTGCGTTGTTGACCTGCACCTCGCCCAGTCACGGACACTTTGTCGCGATTCGCTTGCGTGCCACCACGACTGCCCGCGATGCCATCGGCACGCAGTTGACTCTTCGAGTTGGAGGACGCCGGCTGTATCGACAGCAGACTGCCGGCGATGGATTCATGGCCAGCAACCAGCGACAGGTGATCTTTGGGACCGGCAGTTCCACCACGGTGGGACCGCTCGAGGTGCGGTGGCCGTCCGGACGGGTCGACACTTTCAAACAGGTGCCGGTCGACGGCGAACTGCTTCTGGTTGAAGGGCGACAGCCGATCCCGGTTCCCCGTTAGGACCCCGGCCGGATGCCGGTCCTAGTCCCGGTCGGCTCGCAAAACCGAGACAAACGCTTTTTGCGGGATGTTGACCTGGCCAAACTGTTTCATCTTGGCCTTGCCCTTTTTTTGCTTTTTCAGCAGCTTGTTCTTGCGGGTCACGTCGCCGCCATAGAGTTTTGCAGTGACGTCCTTTCGGTACGGCTGGATCGTTGACCGGGCGATGATCGTGCCACCGATCGCTCCCTGGATGGGGATTTTGAACTGGTGCCGAGGAATGGCCTCGGCGAGTTGGTCGCAATAGTGGAGAGCCCTCGCGCGTGCCTTGTCGCGATGCACCAGGTAGGAGAGCGTGTCGACCGGTTCCTTGTTGACCAGGATGTCGACTTTCACCACGTCGGAAGGCCGGTAGTCGACCGGGACGTAGTCAAACGAGCCGTAGCCTCGGGTGACGGTTTTGAGCTTGCCGTAGAAATCAAAGAGGACCTCGCCAAGTGGCATCTCGCTCACCAGTTCCACCCGGCCAGCCGAAAGGTAGTTCATCGTCTGGCCCTCGGAGCGGTGTTCACGGCACAACTCCATGACCGGGCCGACATAGTCCTCGGGAGTGAGGATAGATGCCTTGATGAAGGGCTCGGCGACCGAATCAATCGTGGCGGGGTCCGGCCAGTAGCTGGGATTGTCGACGTCGATCGTCGTCTCGTCTTTCAGGGCGACCGTGTAACGGACTGATGGAGCCGAGATGACCAGCCCGATATCGAATTCCCTGCGGAGCCGTTCCTGGACAACGTCCAGGTGGAGCAGGCCCAGGAAACCACAACGGAACCCGAACCCGAGTGCGGCGGAACTGTCTTTTTCGTACGTGAGCGCCGCGTCATTTATCGCCAGCTTGTCCAGGGCCTTTGTGAGGTCCTTGTACTCGTCGGAGTTCATCGGGTAGATCGACGAGAACACGACCTGCTTGGCTTCCTGGTAGCCCGGGATGGGGGTCTCGGCCGGCCGGTCGGCGAGAGTGATGGTGTCGCCGATCTCGATGTCGCGGACGCTTTTGACCCCGGCGACGATGTAGCCGACTTCCCCGGCGCTGAGTTGCTGCTTGGGGGTGAGCTTCAGTTGGTTGTAGCCAATTTCCTCAACCGTGTAGCCACGATCCGCATGCATGAAGTGAATCGTGTCGCGGGTTTTCAGCGTACCCTCCATGATCCGGCACTGGAGAATCACACCACGGTAGGGGTCAAAATGGGCGTCAAAAACCAGCCCTTTCAATGGGGCGTCCGGGTCCCCCTCGGGGGGCGGCAGGTGCTCGACGATTCCGGAGAGCACGTCCTCGATTCCCTCACCGGTCTTTGCGGACACCGGGACCGCATCGAACGGGTCCAGCCCGAGATCCTCGTCGATCTCCTCGCGGACACGGTCCACGTCGGCCGCGGGCAGATCAATCTTGTTGATCACCGCCAGCAGTTCCAGGTTGGTTTCCATTGCCAGGTACAGGTTGGCGACGGTCTGGGCCTCGACTCCCTGGGAGGCATCGACAACGATCAGCGCACCGTCGCAGGCCATCAAGGATCGTCGGACCTCGTGCGAAAAATCCACGTGGCCGGGCGTATCGATGAGATTCAGCAGGTAATCCTGTCCGTCGGGGGCGTGGTAAGAGAGCGTGATGGAATTGCTCTTGATCGTGATGCCACGTTCTCGCTCGATGTCCATGGCATCGAGCATCTGGTCACGGAACTCACGTTGCGTGACAGCATCACACGCCTGGATCAGGCGGTCAGCCAGTGTCGACTTGCCATGGTCGACATGGGCAATGATGCAGAAATTCCGAATCTGTTTCATTCGTGGAATTCGATTGGGGCTGTGCGGTTTTGGCCCGATGAAGCCGGCGGGTTCTCTTGTGGATCCGGCTTCCTGGACGCCGATTGGGGCGGGGCCGATTATTTGATGCGGATGACTCGGTTTCCCGTGTGGGTGCGACCGTGCATGTCGGTCGTCCGCACGTGCAATGTGTGAACACCGACCGATGGTTTGTTCGGCAATTTGGCATGCCAAAGATGTGGGCATTTCTTGGGATTCGGCAGGGCACGCCACGGCTTGGCCTTGATGGATTCTTCTGACTCGCGAAGTTTTGCGTAGCCGGGATCATTGATCACCTTGCGATCCATCGTGATCCATTTGCCCACCGTCCCGAGGCGCATTTCGACCGTCGATCGTTCTGAGCCGTTGAAGACATTCACGAAAATGTCGGTCTGTCCGGCCTTGTCCGCCGTGACGGCTTCCGGCGACTGGATGTTCATCTGGTAACTGTCCGGCTTGCCGGCCGCTTTGAAGTCCAGCGTGTATTTGTGTCCGTCGAACGTGATGACCGAGTACCCGTTGGGTGCGCCGTCGGCCATGGTCGTGTGGGGAATGCCTCGTTCATCGGGTGCCCCCGACCACCAGCTGCCACTCACGGTGACATTGATCACGTGGTGATGTGGCTCGGGACCTCGCCAGCCGTCTTCACGAGTGATGAACCGATGCTCGTGGTGGTGCGTGTGTCCAGAAATGGACATGCAGAACGGACGTTGCTCGATCAGCCGATACAGTTCGGTTCGGTCGTGTACGTCGACCAGCGGGATGTGCATCAGGAGAACGACCAGCTGGTTCTTGGGGATCATGGCCAGGTCGTTGCGGATGAAATCCATTTGCCGCTTGCCGAGCCCGCCGCGATAAGACCAGTTTCCGGATTCTGGGGACTTCAGCCAGTCGATGTCATCGAGCACCATGAAGTGCACCGTGCCGTAGTCGAACGAGTAATACGACGGACCGAAGGTGTTCTCGAATGTCTCGTTGACGTGTCGGCGGCTCCGGGCGTCGGTGTTGATGTCGTGGTTGCCGATCACGTTGTACCAGGGGATCCCCAGCAGCGCGATCGCCTTCGCCTGGGATTCGAACAACGAGAGGTCGTCGAACATGATGTCGCCCAGCGTGACCCCCAGCGACGCGTCGGTGCCGATCAGCTCCTCGACCACGTCGTGGGTCACGTAGTCAATTTCTTTCTGGTCCCGGGGTTGGGGGTCACCAAACAACAGGGCCTTGAACGTGTCCGGCTCGCGTTGCGGGTACAACGGGAAGTCGACGGAATCGGGCAGCGGTCCGGTTGGCTTGACGCCGGGATACTTGGACGCGGGTGACCCGTCGGGTTTGTGGATGTAGTAGAAGCGAGGCAGCATGTGGTCATCGATCGGAGTCCGCCAGCCTCGCGGCTTGATCACGAACAGGGTGGTGTCATCGGTGACCGGCAGGCGATATTGACCGTGCTTGTCGGTTGTGACGATCTCGCGGCCGTTGGATACCCGAACCCTGGCCAACGTTTTTTCGCCGGCGTCCAGTTTTTGGTTTCCGTTGGAATCCTGGAACACGTAACCGGTGGCAAACTGCGGGCCGGATGGGGCTGCCGGGCCGCTGACTGATGCCAGCCCCAACGGGATAAGAACCGAGATCAGGGCGAGCCATTTCTTCATGCGGCACCTCGGGGAGTTCGTTGTCTGCTGTCGGCTGAGCTGGAGCGGGGACGTTTCGTCTGGACCATCATAGCTGGTCAACCATTTCCAGTCGTTAAACGGAGCGGTCGTTGCAGTGGCGTTGTCCAATTGGTTTGCCAGGTTTTTTGGGTGCCCGGATGCAGAGCCCGGCAATCCCGTTTCCCATCAATGAGGGATGGCCGGCTGGCGCGGGCCGGGTTGTCCAACAGTTGATGGGCAAGGTTTTTCAAGTGCCTTGGAACTGATGCGGGCGACGCGACGTCCAATACACATGCGACACGGTGGGGCGTTGTCGAATGAGTCTGGCAAGGAGTCACAAGATGATTGTTCGAATTCTGGTTGCTGTGACGGCTGGCGTGTTTGTGGTCGCTTTAGCTGGTTGGACCACAGGCGTTGAGGGGAATGAGCCGCCGGATGCAGACACCATCGGGGCTGGGCCGCCGACCCCGCAGAAGTGTTGGGCACCGCCCCGTGTGGGAATCGAGATCGATCTCTTGCTCGACTTGCCTGCCGAAATCAATCGCACGAAACCCGAACAGATTACGTTCCGTCTTTTCAACAAGGGGAAAGGACCGGTGACGTTGGTGATGCCAGGGGACGGTAGCGATGCAGGTTGGCGAACCCCAGTTGTCGGCTGGTCATTCCTTCCGGTGGGTTCCAGGAAATCCCATCCCACCCATCCGGCAAACGGTGTCCTTGGACGCTGCGGCAATATCAACACGCTGGAGCCACATGAGATCTTCGTTTTGAGGCCCGGCGATGGTAAGGATCTCAAGCAGTGGATCGGTTTCTCGCAATTGCCTCCTGCCGGGACGTACCGGGTTGTCTTCTATTACAGCAATCTTCCCAGGATGAAATGGTCGGGACTCCCATCCATTGAAGGGCATGATCCGGCCGCGATGGTCCGCGTCCAGGAGAGCACCCCCGTGTCGCTTGTTAGCAACGAGGTGGTGGTCGAGATCTCCGACTGAGCCGTGGCCGGTGAGGACGTGTTTGCCAGTCTGGAAGCGGACGGCCAGGTTGTGGTCGTGAGTTTTCGGGTAACGCTTGACGGGTTGGACAGGCGGCTGTCTGATCGTGTGCCGGTGGGGGGGCTGACATACTGAGAATTGGCCGAGACGGGATCATCCGGGGCCGTGGTGATAGAGAACAGGGAGACCAGTTGATGGGTGGTTGTCTCGATTCAGGGCAACAGCAGTCCTACCGCGATGATGGAGTCTTGTGTCCGTTGGCCGTGCTGACCGAGACGGAAACGTCGTTCGCCTGTGAACAGGCGCTGGCATTCCTGGGAGCCCAGGGGCCGGAGGCCCGGTCGGTCGATTCGTCGCAGTCGCACCTGTTTTTTCCCTGGGCGTTCGACCTGGTCACCAATCCTCGTGTCCTGGACGCAGTTGAGGGGGTTCTCGGTCCGGACATCATTGGCTGGGCGACAACGCTATTCGCCAAACCACCGGGCGATTCATCCCGGGTCACCTGGCACCAGGATGGGACTTACTGGGGATTGGATTCGACGCGGGTGACGACCGCGTGGATCGCACTGACCGTCAGCAATCCGGCGAATGGCTGTATGCGGGTTGTGCCGGGGACCCAGGAACTGGCCATTCAGCCTCATCTCGACACGTTTGCCTCGGACAATCTCTTGTCTCGGGGGCAGGAGATCCAGGTGGAAGTCGACGAGGCCGAGGTGGTTGATCTCGTGCTGGAACCCGGCGAGATGTCTCTGCACCATGTCAACCTGGTGCACGGGTCGGATTCGAACACGACCGATGGCTGGAGAGTCGGGTTCACCGTGCGGTACATCACTCCCGACGTTCGCCAGGAGGGAAATACACGCCCGCTGGCCGTGTTGGCCCGGGGTGAGGATCGGTTCGGGAATTACCAGTTGGTTGATCGGCCGCCCGAGCGTCCCCTGGAGGACGCCGTAGCAGCTCTCGGCGAATTCAACCGGGAATTCCTTTCGAGATTGATGCCATCGCCGGAGCCACCGGGTTGATCGCTGGCTCCGGGCACTTGGTGTGCCAGCTTCCAACAGTTGTGTGCAGCGATGCCGGCCATGGCACCATCTAGACGGTGAATTGGAGGTTGCTGGGTTCACCCGCTTCGAGAGCTGCACAATGAGCCTCGAAATTCAACATGTCCAGGAAGCTGGTCCCGTCGTTCATTTTTCCGATCATGACGCTTTCGGTGTGTTGGATCGTCTCGGCAATTGGCAATGCGTCAGCGAGTTCCTCGGAGGTCGCGATGACAAGTCCGTCGTCGTCACCAAAGAGGATGTCTCCGGGATTGACTGTCACCCCGCCGCATGTGATTGGGATTTGCGTTTGGCCAAGTTTCGCTGTGGTTCCGGCATAGGGCGTGTGTGAACGGGCGTAGTAGGGGAAGTCGAGTTGCCGGATGGTCCGCGTGTCGCGACAGGGGCCGTCGACCACGATGCCGGCCAATCCTTTGCGGATGGCCTCGGTCGGAAACAGGCTTCCGGAGACCGCCCGGTCGCTTCCCTGGGAATCGACCACGAGTACCTCATCGGCAACGGCGTCGCGAAGTCCGCGAATGACTGCCAGGAAGTCGTTGTGGCAACGTACCGTGTGGGCTCGGCCGAACAATTTCAGGCCCGTGCGAATCGGGCGAATGGTCGGATCTGCCACTCGCAATGCGTTGATCGTCGAGTCGGCCGCACGCAGGGCCTTGTTGGCGTCGCAGACACAGGCTGTGTCCAGTGGCAACAGTCGCGTTTTCAGTTCTTGAAAGTCCATTCCGTTGTCGCCCTGTTCTGTTTACCGGTTTGGTGTCGTATTGACTTGTTGCGTTTCTGACGGATCGTCAAGAATCAGCCGCGCCCGGTCGTCCTCGGTGATCGTGTTGCGTTGGTTGCTTCCGATGAACCAGAAGGCGATTCCGCACAGGCACAAGGCGGCCAGTATGGTCCATTCGATGGGTTTGAGAACCGCCGGACTGTTGGGGATCGCCATGGCCAAAACGACCATCAGGGATCCCACCGCGGCGCAGCCGGCCACCAGTTTTCCGGCAGGGAGGCGGTAGGGCCGTTCCAGTTCCGGCTCGCTCACTCGCAGTCGCAACAAGGACAGTGCCACGCCGACGAAAGCCATCGAGATGCAGAAGGAACCGACGTTGACGAAGGCCAACATCGCGCCGCGTCCCAGGCAGGCCGCTGCGGCTGTCACCACTCCACTGAACAGCGTGGCTCGGACTGGCGTCCCGTAGTCAGCGTGAACCTCGCCAAACCGCGGGTCAATGATTCGTGCCCGGCCGAGTGAAAACAGCACGCGGGTCCCGGCCAGGAAGAACCCGTTCCAACTCGTCAACAATCCGATCACGCCGGCCGACAGCACCAGGTTGGCCATGGCGGGTGATTCGAAGGCAGACCGGAAGGCCGTGGCCGTGGGGAGTTTTTCCTGGACCAGGGCCTGCCAGGGAGTCGCCATTCCGGCAGCCAGGATGACCAGGATATAGAAGGCGGTCGAACCGATGATTGCCAAGATGATGTAGAGGCCCAGTCGCCTAGCCGGTTGCCCCGGGGCCCGTTCTTCGGCCGCCTGGGGAATCGTGTCGAAACCGACGAACATGAACGGCGCCATCACGAAGACAACCAGGATTCCTTTCCAGGTTTCAGTGAATGACCCGCCGGCAAAGTGGGGTTCCAGGTGGTGGGGACTGCCCTGCCCGATCCCGGTGACAACAAATAGCAGTGTGCAGGCGACCAGGAGTCCGGTCAGGATGACCTGGAGTCTCATGGCAACCCCGACTCCCAGCAGGTTGACTGTCGTGATCATCGCGGTGAACAGGAACGCCAGCAGCAGATGTGGGGCGTACACGGTCCAGCCACCGATGACATACAGCGGGAAGACGTCCAGTTGAGGAAACAGGTAGGCCAGCACCATGCCGATCGAGACAGCTTCGAAGGCGGAAACCGCCAGGTAACCGAATGCCAGGGACCAGCCGACCAGGAAGGCCTTGTCGGTCCCAAAGGCACGGTAGGCGTAGGCCACCTCGCCCCCGGTGACCGGCAGCATCGGGGTCAATTCCGCGTAGCAGGAGCCGATCAGGACCATCAGCAGTCCACCACCGGCGAAGGCCAGGATCGTCCCACCGGGGCCGGCGTGTTGGAACCAGTCGCCCAGGGCGGTGATCCAGCCGACTCCGATCATCGACCCGAACGCCAACGACAGGAATCCCAGTCCGCCGATGGTCCGTTTCAGCCGGGGACGTGCCAGGGACTCGCTATTCATGTCCGGTCCACTTGTTGGCAAGAACGAGGGACTCGCCTGTGGTCGGTGGCGGCGCCAGTCCCGGGCCGGATTTGGGTGTCGGTGGGGGCGGGGCCGACACGAGCGGTCAGAACAACTCAGCGATGGGCTCGCCGTGGTAAATGTGGTGGGGGCGGTTGAGGTCGTCTTGCCAAGCGGCATCGTGTGGGATGCCCAGCGAGTGGTAGATGGTCGCGGCGAGGTTCTCTGGCTTTTGTGGATTGGCGGCCGGGTAGCCGGCGATCTTGTCCGACGATCCCACCACCGTGCCGCCCCGGGTTCCCCCGCCGGCGAAAAAGACCGTTTGCACGGCGCCCCAGTGGTCGCGACCCGGGAGCTTGTAGTGACGGTTGGATTCCAGCTTGGGAGTCCGACCGAATTCTCCCGCCATCACGATCAGGGTGGATTCGAGGAGTCCCCGATCATGCAGGTCATCGAGCAAGGCCGACAGTCCACGATCGGTCGGGGGGAACAGTTTTTCCTTGAACCGGGGGAATGCGTCTCCGTGAGTGTCCCAGGTTTCGTTGTTCCCCAGATTGACCTGGACCAGGGGGACACCCGCTTCGATCAGGCGACGAGCCATCAACAGTGACCAACCGTAACTGTTGCGACCGTAACGGATTTGTTCGGTGTCTTTTTCGTTGGTGACGTCAAAGGCGTGTTGGACCTTGGGGTCGTTGAGCAGCGAGATGGCTCCCTCGCGAAGTCGTCCGAAACTTCGGGCGGAAGCGGCCTCGTCGAGATGTCGCTGTTGCCGCTCGATGTTGCGGAGCACGTCGAGCCGGCGAGTGAATCTCGCCGAGGTCAGGCTGTGAGGCAGTGTCAGGTTGGGAGCCCGAAACACCCGATCCTCTTCACGAAATGGCAGGCCGAGATTGGGGAAGTTGTATTCGGGGTAAGCTCCTCGCTGAATGTTGTGATAGGGCGAGGCCTCGATGAACCACGGGTCGTGCCGGTACCCCATCTGTCCACCGAATTGGCCGGGGATCGTGCCACCCGACCAGTGAATCAGGGTCTCGGGGACCACAGCGGCCGGTGGCAACTGATCGTTTTCTCGGGTCATCCCCGGAAGGTTCTTGATCGCGTATCCGGCTGTCGAGAGGATCGACGGATAGTCGCCGGGCCGTGGTTGACGGTCGCCCCGGAATCCGAGGTTCTTGACCGAGCGACCGGTGAGCATGAAGTAGTGGCCGAGCGTGTGTCCGTTTGTCGAGTGGGTCATCGAACGGCAGGTGGACCACAGGTGACTGCGTTGCGCCAGGCCCGGCAGGTGTTCGCAGATGTCGACACCCGGTGTCCTGGTGGCCACCGGGCGGAATTCGCCACGGATGGAAACCGGAGCATTGGGTTTCAGGTCGAAGCTGTCCTGTTGGGCGAGTCCACCCGAGAGAAAGATGTAGATGCAACGCCGGAATGTGCCCGGGGATCCTGTGGCCGCCGGAGCGGCTCGCAGGCTCTCGACCTGGTTGATTCCCAAGCCCAGCAAGCCAAGGGTTCCGGCCTGAACGGCGGTTCGCCGTGAAACCAGGGGGTGCGTTGGTGTTGGCAAGGGCCGTTGCATTCCGGGAAAACCCTTTCTTGTCGGTCACCGACATCTTGGGAACAGAATCATATAATAAGCCAGAACCGGTGAGCGGATCTACTCGGAAGTTTCCGTCAACGGTGTTGTGGGGCCATGACCGATAACACAACCGGGGCGAAATCCGAGCGTTGTCCCGCGGATTCTCTGGTCCCCACCCGTAATGAGATTCGTGAAACGGGCGGAATCGGAGTACAATTCTCCGCGGGATCGTCGAGATTGTGTTTCGATGGAGCCAGGGCTGATGCTGACCGTTTTTTCGGGCGGGAAAGTGAATGACCGGCGTCGCATGTCGCGGCGTTCGTTTTTGCAGGTCGGCACCTGCACGGTCGGCGGATTGTCGTTGAGTGACGTGCTGACTCTCGAAGCGGCCCAGGCGGTTGAGACACCGTTTGTGAAGGATCTCTCGGTCGTGTTCCTCTATTTCTCGGGGGGAGCCAGCCACATCGAGACGTTCGACCCGATGATGGACGCCGCACCGGAAATTCGCAGCCAGACTGGTGAGGTGGCGACGACCATTCCGGGAGTCTCATTTGGCGGTACCTTTCCGCGACTGGCCCGGCACGCTCAGGAAATGTCGGTTGTGCGGTCGTTTCATCATCGCAACACCGATCATGTGAAGGCGCACGTCGAAGTCCTGACTGGTGGAATGGATCCGACCGGTCAGCGCAAAACCGGTTTCAGCATGGGGTCGCTCTACGCCCGGTTGGCCGGCACCAACAGTCCACGGACCGGCCTGCCGGTCTACAGCCTGCTCACCACGCCAGAGATCGATCCGCAATATCGACAGGAGTTGACGCGGGTCCGGCGTGGATCCTGGGCCGGGGCACTCGGCTCGCCCTATTCGCCTTTCGAGCCGGGCAGCAAGAGTGCAATCGTCGACAACATGACGTTGAATCTGCCGCAGGATCGATTTGCTGATCGTCGTCGGCTGCTCTCGTCGCTGGATTCCTGGAAACGTCGCCACGACCAGATCGCGTCGGTGGGCGGGTCATCGAAGTTCAACGACCAGGCCGTCGATCTGCTGCTTGGCAGTGCCTCGACGGCCCTGGACATTTCCCTGGAGAATCCTGCCCTGGTCCGGCGGTACGACACGAGCCATATCCCGGTGGGGTTCAAGAAGTTCAAGCCGTCACCGTTGGGCAAGCAGATGCTGATGGCGAGGCGGCTGTGCGAGGCCGGTTGTCGGTTTGTCACGGTCCACAGTCCCGGATGGGATATGCACGCCGACAAGAACAATCCCGGGATGGTGACCGGCATGGAAATGCTGGGCCGGACCGCCGACCAGGCCGTTTCGACGTTCCTGGAGGACGTGGCGGATCGCGGACTTTCTCGGAAGATACTGCTGATCCTCTCGGGTGACTTTGGCCGGACTCCTCGAGTGAACAAGAATGGGGGCCGGGATCACTGGGCGCGATTGAGCACGCTGGCCTTTGCCGGGGGCGACTTGAGAATGGGCGAGGTCGTGGGGAAGGCGGCTCGCAACGGGGGAGAACCCCAGTCGTTTCCGGTCTCGCTTTCTCAATTCCGGGCGACCGTCACGCAGAGCCTGATCGACGTGGGACAATTCCGGGTCAACAGCAGTGTCCCGAGAGAATTGGCCGCGCTGGTGGAGAACCAGGTTCCCATCACCCAGTTGATGCCCTGAGGGCTTGCCGGGCAGTTTCTCTGTGACGACGAATCGGGGGGTGGGCCTCGCTGCTTGCTCCCCCCTGCCCCGGCGTGTAGCTTGGACCGTCTTGTCGGGGCCGATAGGCTTTCTTGCAGAGGCTTCCCCGATCAACGATGCCCCCGACTGCAGAGACTTATTCCAGGAGTTCCAATCATGTCACGCCGTTCGCTTCACATCATGGTTTCGGTTTTGTTGGGCTTGGCACTGCCGGTGTTCGCCGCAGACAAGGTTGAGCCGGTCCGGATGGGCAGTGGGCTGATGACATTTGACACCGTGCCAGGTTGGGGACTGGGCGAGGACGGCAAGTCGTTGATTGGCCCGACGCATGGCGGCGTGGTGATCGACAAGGCCGGCAACATCTACACCAGTGCCAACATGGGTGTTTTCGTCTTCTCTCCCGAGGGAAAGATCGTACGCAGGTTCCTGGGGCCGAAGTACTCGAATATCCACGACGTGGAGATTCGCCAGGAGGGGGATGACGAGTTCATCTACGGGGCGAGAAATGCCAATGCCGAGGGGATCAAGTTCCACTCGGTGACCGGCGACATTGTCCTGAAGCTGCCGTTTCCCCAGGAATCGGGATTGAAATTGAAGCGATTCAGCCCGACCGCGATCACCGTGGCCCCCAACGGCGATATCGTGCTCTCGGACGGCTACGCCAGCAACTACATCTTCAAGTTCGACAAGACGGGCAAGTACCTGATGCACTTCGGATCCAAGGGCAATGGCCTGAAGCAGTTCAACACCGCCCACGGCATGACGCTGGATACCCGCTACGATCCGCCACGGCTGTTGGTTTGTGACCGCAATCACCAGCCGAAAGGACGCTTGCTGCACTACAGTCTCGACGGGAAGTTCATCGACGTGGTGGTGACTGGCCTGGGGATGCCCACCTCGGTGGCTGTCCAAGGCGATTATGTTTCGGTGCCCGATCTGCACGGTCGCCTGGTCATCCTAGACAAGAGCAACACGATCATCTCGGTCCTGGGCCACAACGTGAATCCCAAGACGAGGGTCAACTTTGGAGTCCGCCAGGAGAACTGGATCGAGGGTGTCTTCAGTGGCACTCACGGCTCCTACTGGGACAAGGACGGCAACCTCTATGTTCAGGACTGGAACGTTTCGGGGCGGCTGATGAAGTTGGTCAGGGTCAAGTAGCGGCCGCGTGGTCAGCGGGTGTGACGGCATTTCAAGACTTGGCGGGCTTTGCGTCGGCAACCCCGGATTGGAATTCTGGGAAGCTGTTCCGGGTCACGGCCGTGCGGTGGATGCCAGTTGCCTGCCCCTTTCCTTGTGTTTCCCCGGACGATTCCGATCATGATCAACCTCTCCGAGGTCCAGGCTGCTTCTCCTCGTGTCCACGAAGTGTCATGTGATCCGGGTTGCCGGTGGTCCAGCCACGTGGAGGTGGCGCTTGATGCGGCTCCCGATTCAGACACGGCGCCTTGTCCGGAAGCCACCTGGGCGACAGATGCGATTCGAACCGGCTTGTGTGGCACGGTGAGTCCGCGGGTCGTGAAATTTCCCGACGGACTGTATCGGGTCTTTTATTCACAGATTCTTCCCCGCGAGGGATTTCCGGCGGGAGCCAACGATTACGACAACGCCACGACACGGATTCTCAGTGCGGTGTCCACCGACGGCGTCACCTGGGCTCCGGAGCCGGGAGTGAGGATGGGGGCCCAACAGGGCGGGGCCGGCGATTTTCGAGTGGTTTCCTCGGAAGTGGTCCCGATGGCCGGCGAGACCGAACGGCTGCGGATGTACTTTGAATGTTGTCGTGGATCGCAGCAGACCCGCAACGGCATTCGCAGCGCCGTGTCGAGTGACCGGGGTCTGAATTGGGAGGTTGAGCCGGGCGAGCGGTTGGCTATCGGTGAGACGAACATTTCCTCCCCCAGGATCGTATTTCTCGATGATGGACGGTGTCGCTTGTATGTTCACCAGCGTGGTGTCGGNATCGTCAGTGCCGTGTCCAGCGATGGTGGGACGACATTCGAGTTGGAGCCGGGAGTGCGGGTTGCCCAGGCGCCGCCGCNCGCCACTCACACGGCGTTTGCATCGGAGATCCTGAGATTGGGGCCATCAAGCTTCCGGATGTATTTCGCTGNATACAGCAGTCCACGGCATGCGGCCGTGTTGACGGCTGTNTCCGAGGACGGCCTGGACTGGGCTGTGGATCCCAGCCCGGTGGTGTCGCCGTCGGGCTCNGGCGTGGGCGCGGCGAAGTGTTCCGAGATGTGTGTTGTGGAGTTGCCCGGTTCAACACCCGAGTCCGGTCGGTTTGCAATGCTGTTCGAGGCCTGTGATGGAACGGCTACAGACCAGCGGGGTGTTTGGCGTGTGGGCCGCGTCCTGTCGCAACCTTGATCCCCCGCCCGACTGTTGGACACACTAGTCGACGATTGAATGTTTGGTTGGCGTCACCGATCCCGTGTTGTGTCGAGATCGGCCCGGAGAGGTGATTGATGAAACTCGTTGTGCCATCGATGTTGCTGGCGGTTGTCCTGGGGTGCCAGGGGAATGATTCCGGCGCTGATGCTGACCGACCGGCCGCTTCGCCCGCTGAATCCGGGTCGACGACCGATGCGGGATCCCAACGGCCCCCGATCCTGTTTGCCAAGGACGTGGAGCCTGCTGACAGGTTTGCCGAGCGGGCCGCGGAATTGAAGGAGCGATTCAAGACACAGGTGGGGCCATTTCTGGCCAGGCACTGTGTTCGTTGCCACGGTGAGAAAAAGATCGAGTCGGGAATTCGTGTCGATCGACTGGACGGCGGACTGGAAGAACGTTGGCTGCCGTTGTGGAAGGGGATTCGCCGCAATGTGGTGGAAGGCACAATGCCTCCCGAGGACGAGCCTCAACCGACCGCCCAGGAACGTGAGGTACTGGACGGGTGGATTTCAGAAGCCTTGGCAACGGCGCGGACCAGGGTGCGGGATAAGAATGGGACGGTTCGAAGGCTGACCGTGGCCCAGTACCGCAATTCGCTCCGGGATCTGCTGGGAATCGAGGACGAACTGGCCGATGTGCTGCCAGCCGACAGTGTTTCGGCCGACGGCTTCCTGAACAATGGGCAGTCGATGGTGCTGTCTCCGCTGCTCGTGGAGGCCTACTTCAATATCGCTGACAAGGCACTGGATCGGACCATTGTCGACGTGTCCAGGAAGCCGGTGATTCAGAACTTCCGGGTCGAATTGGGGAACGACATCAATCCCAAGCCATTCAAGGACAAGTTGATCCTGGGGGCGCTCAGCCGACTGCTCCGCAACAACGACTTCATCGTCTCGCAACCGGTCCCGGAAAAAACTTTTGAGTTCGAACCATTTGTGATGCGGACGAAGTACCGCTTCATCGAGGGCTACCAGGGCAACGCCACGGTTCGTGGGTGGCGGGAATACGACAGCATTTACCACAACGTATTCGCTTGCGTGCGTGGCTCGGATGGTTACCCCAAGGGGCTGGCCTATCAGCCGGGATCCCGGGGATTGCTGTTGCGGCCGGCGATTCCCAGTGCCGAGCTTTTTGGTGTCGAGAGCACCTACGGCCCGAAGGCGAATTTCAAAATCTCGCTTCGGCAGTTGCCCGATTCGGGGCGTTTTCGTGTGACTGTTCGCGCGGCCAAGGTGGAGGATGGCTTGCTGCTGGAACGTGGCGTGGCTGTACGCAATGCGGAGGCCGACGAATCGATCGTGGTCGAGCAGCCCACCACCGACATCAAGGATCCGCAAACCGTCGACATCAAGTCGGCTGGCATTTACCAGATTGACGCTTTTCGACGGCCCGCAGTCCCGGAGGGAAAACAGGTTGCGGCCGATGGGTCGAAACTGGACGACTTGCTGATCGGTGCTTTTTCTCTGGATGGAGATGTCCGCCGATTGCCGTTGGAAAAACTTCCAGCCAAGGTGGCCGGCAAGGTGGTTGGGAAGGCGACGTTTGTTGAATCGCCATTTGGCAAGTCGGTCTCCCTGGATGGCAAGACGGGCCACATCGTTATTCCTCGCGACGAGAGTTTGAAGGTGGGGGATGAAGAGTTCACGGTCGCGGCCTGGATTCGGCCGACCGAACTGAGACAAGGTGGGATCGTCTGCCTGGGCCGTTACGGCCAGCAGGGATTCGTGTTCGACATGCCCAATGCCCAGGGCGTGTTGCGTATCGAGACGTTCAAGTCGGCCAATCAACGCAATGGCACCGTCCAGTCTCGGCCGGGAGCGATTCGCATCAATCAATGGCAACACGTTGCTGCGATTGTGCGTCGCGACGACAAGATGACGCGGTTGTACGTCAACGGTTTCGAAGTGGCTGTGGGCAAGGTCAACAAGTGGGACCTGGATGACCCGAAAGTGGACCTGCACATTGGTCGGGTCCAGGACTCACGGCTGTTCAAGGGCGAGATTGACGAGGTGCGGTTGTACCGCAGGGCCCTGGCGGTGGCGGAGTTGCAGGCGTTGATTGAACCGGGGCGGAAATTCGCCACGGCCCCTCCCAACGAAAAACCAGAAAACCTCGGCCTGACTCTTGGGGATCGCCATTTCACCGGACTGCTGGCACAGCCGGCTTTCCTGGCCGTGAGATTGCCGGCCGGGCCAGTCAAGTTGGCAGCTCGGTGGGGGAACGGGTTGCAGGTCGGACGTGTCGTGTTGACACCGTTGGACGTCGATGACCCGGTGGCGGTTCGATTTGCCGCATTCGAGAAGCGCGTGCCCCGACTGGGGGTCCACATTGGCCTGCGTCGCGATTGCGGGAGCACTCTGTCACCGGTGGGGGCGGCGGTTCCTGTTGGCTCGACCGAGTTGACCGACTATCGGTTCGAGGGGGCGATCAGCAATTTCCCCAGCCCCGACGTCGAAAAGGACAACGTGAACTACCTGGCGGGAATTCGCGAGATCGGTGTCCGTAGTGAGTTCACCGACGGTCGTGACATGCCGCGACTGGTGGTTCGGAGCGTGGAATTCGAAGGACCGTACTATGAGCAATGGCCGCCCAGGCCACACCGTGGGATTTTTGTCGAGTCGGACAAGGCGGGGGAAACACGGGAGTACGCCGAGGAAGTGATTGCCGCATTTGCGTCCCGGGCCTTCCGTCGGCCCGTGACTGCCGTGGAACTGTCGACGTTCCTGTCGGTCTGGGAGAGGTCGTTCGAGGACTCCTCGCACTTCACGTCCAGCATCAAGGACGCCTTGCTGGTGGTCCTGACGTCACCACAATTCCTGTTCCTCATAGAGAACAGCCAGACGCCCAAGCCCGAACCGCTGGATTCCTACGAGTTGGCCTCCAAGCTCTCGTACTTTCTCTGGAACACCGCCCCCGACGAGCAGCTCCTGGACCGGGCGGAAGCTGGCTCACTGAGAGTCGCGTTGGATGAGGAAATGCAGAGGATGCTGAAGGATCCCCGGTCGTGGCAATTCCTGCGCGAGTTTGCCGGCCAGTGGCTGAGTCTCGACAAGCTGGACGTGCTGGAGGTCAACCGGAAACAGTTTCCCCGTCTGACCCGGGATACCAAGACGCAACTCCGCGAGGAGCCGGCTCGTTTTCTCCAGTACCTGGTGCGGGAAAACCTGTCACTGGAGAACCTGGTCAGGTCGGAGTTCATTGTGGCCAACGAGGTGGTGGCCAGTTACTACAAGCTGGCCGACCGAACTGACAGTGGATTTGAATTCGTGGCGATTCCCCACGAGGACAAGAACCTGGGAGGATTGCTGGCCCAGGCGGGGATTCTTGCCGCACTGTCCAATGGCCGTGAGTCGAACCCGATCAAGCGTGGTGCCTGGTTGGCTCGCAAGATCATCGCCGAGCCGCCGGAGCCACCACCACCCAATGTGCCTGACCTTCCCGAGGATGAATCGGCCAAGTTGACGTTGCGGGAAAAGCTCGAGCGACATCGTGACCAGCCGGGATGTGCCAAGTGTCACTCGGGGATCGATCCGTGGGGCCTCCCTCTCGAGCAATTCGATGCGGGGGGGGTGTTTCGCGATGACAAGAAACATGACCCGCGTTCAACCCTGCCAGACAAGACCGAGATTGCAGACGCCAACTCGTTGAAGACGTACCTGGCCGAAGACCAGATGGACAAGGTGGTCTTCAGTTTCCTGAAACACCTGGCAATTTACGCGACAGGGCGGACGCTGAGTTACAATGAGCTTGAGTTTCTGAGAGAGCAGGCCGTAGAGTTGAAAAAGAGTGATTATCGGGTGCTCGACGCATTTCGGGTCGTGATCAACAGCCCGGTGTTTCTCGAAAAGTGAGGGCGGGTTGACCGTCGATGAATAAAAGGCGCGAGCAGAGGCTCGTGAACAGTCTGCTGTTGGAATTGTTGCTCTGGCGGGATACAAACTGACGCAACGGTATTGTTTTTCTATTGGGCCACCGGAGGATCGTTGGCCCAGTGTTCTTGAGACGGTAGAAATCTGGAATTGCTCATGACCGCTCCGGTGAAGCTTGATCGTCGTGCCGTTCTCAAGGGGATCGCCGGTGCGACCCTGGCCCTGCCTGTTCTGGACGCGATGGGTGCCGAGGTGTCCACGCAGTCGCCCAGGCGGTTGTGTGCGATCTACACGGCCAACGGCATGTCGCTTCCCAAGCCCGAGCACAAGATCGACGAGTGGAGCTGGTTTCCTCGAGCCACCGCCGACGGGAAGTTTGTTTTCGGGAAGTCGACCGAACCGCTGGCAGCCTACCGTGATCAGCTGAGTTTCCTGGGCGAAATGTATCACGAGAACGGCCTGAAGGCCGACCCGCACATCTGCTCGGACATGTGGCTGACCGGTGCGCCGTTGCACAATCCCAGGCCGGGCAAGTTCAACTCGGTCGGACTCGACCAGGTGGTCGCTCATCACACCAAGCAGCACTGTCGCCAGCCTTCGCTGGTGCTCTCGATCGATGCGGGCACCGGGTTCCTCTCGAGAACCGGGACGATTTCGTACAACCTCGAGGGCAAGCCGATTCCTGCCGAGAACAATCCTCGTCGAATCTTTGACCGGTTGTTCCGTGCCGACCGCGCGTCGATGGAAGTGGAACGGACGAAATTGAAGCGTCGGATCAAGCTGGTGGATGCTGTGCTCGAGAGCGCCAGGTCACTGAATCGGAAGCTGGGGCGTTCCGATCGACGAAAGATGGACCAGTACCTGACCTCCTTGAGCGAGGTCGAGTCGCGGTTGATTGCTTCGGAGAAATGGGTCGACATCCCGCTGAAGGAACAGGACTACAAGCACCTGGACCTGGACGTGACCAACGAGGGCAAGCCACAGGATTATTATCGGAACATGTTCGATCTGATTGCCCTGGCTTTCGACGCGGACATCACTCGCAGCGTGGCTTTTATGCTCAATCGTGAGGATGGCATGGGGATCAGTGACACGTTCCCATTGAAATTGGGGCTGACCCGGACGCATCACAGCCTCTCACACGCTGGCGACAAGGCGGGGCAACTGGAGTTTGCCAAGTACGACCGGTTCCTCAGTGAGCAATTGGCTTACTTCTTCGGTCGCCTCACCGAGTTCAAGGACAAGACCGGGACGGTTCTTGACAACAGCATCGTGCTCTACGGGAGTGGAGCCAGCACGACGCACAATCCACGGAACCTGCCGACGATGGTTGTTGGTGGAGCCAACATGGGATTGAAGCACGGCACGTATCACCACGACGGCCCAACCAGGATGTCCAACATGTTCCTGAGCATCTTGCACTCGATGGGCATCGAGGACACGCGGTTCTCGGACAGTTCCGGCACGGCCCTCGGAACCCTGTTCTCCAAGGCCTAGGACTTGAGCCTAGAGCACCTGGACGTTGGTGGCGCAGGGGCCACGTGGCCCCTGTCCGAGCGTGAAGGACACCTGTTGGCCCTGCTGGAGATCTTCGAAGCGAGTGCCCTCGACGGCCGAGCGGTGGAAGAACAGATCCTTGTCTCGCCCGTTTCCGATGAAGCCGAATCCCTTGTGGGTGATCAGCTTGATCTCGCCTTGCCCGGAACCGGTGGCCTGTTTGGCCCGGTCCTGTTTTCGGTGAGGTTTGCCATTCTCCGGTTGTCGGCGCTTCCTGGTGCGATCACCGGAATGTTTTTGTCCTGCCCGGGCGGATTGATGTTGAGACGAGGCGTGGCGCGAGGACTTTGACACCGCGTTGCGGTGTCCACGGTCTCGCGAATTCTTTGGTGTGATCGTGGCCGGATGCTGTTGGTCGGTGTTCGAGTGCAACTCGCCGGAGACAACCGGAATCTTCTGCTCGATCAGTTTTTCGATGGCCCTCAGGTCACCGCGTTCCTCGGGGCTACAGAACGACATGGCCACGCCCTCGGCGCCGGCCCGTCCGGTCCGTCCGATGCGGTGCACGTAAGCTTCCGGTTCGATCGGAATGTCCAGGTTGATCACGTGGCTGATCCCGTCGATGTCGATGCCCCGGGCAGCCACATCGGTTGCGACCATCACGCTCACCCGGCCCGTTCGGAAGTCCTCGAGCGCCCGTTGTCGAGCTCCCTGTGACTTGTTGCCGTGGATCACCGTGGCTCCGATGCCCTTGCGGATCAATTGCTTGGTCACGACGTTGGCCCGTCGCTTTGTCTTGGTGAAGACCAGCGTCTGGACGACCCCGGGAGACTTCAGGATCTGCTGTAGCAAGGCCTGTTTGCCTTGCCGGGGGACCAGGTGCACCTGTTGTTCGATCGCCTCGACGCTGACCCGCTTGGGAGTGACATCGACACTGACCGGGTTGGTGAGCAGTGTCTGCGACAGCTTGACGATGTTCGGCGGCATGGTGGCCGAGAAGAACAGGGATTGTCGTTGCTGGGGCAGTTGGCGGATGATCCGTTTCAGGTCCGGCAGAAATCCCATGTCGAGCATCCGATCCGCCTCGTCCAGGACGAAGACGTCGAGTTGGTCGAGATGGATGTGGCCCTGGTTCATCAGGTCCAGCAGTCTGCCGGGCGTGGCGACCAGGATGTGTGCTCCACGGTTGAGGGCGCGGACCTGTCGCATCTGGTTCACGCCCCCGTAAATCACCGCCTGGCGAAGGTGCAAGTGTGCGGCGTAGGTCGAGAAACTCTCTCCAATCTGAATCGCCAGTTCACGCGTCGGCGCCAGGGCGAGAACGAACGGATGGTTGGGGAGAGCCTTGCGGTTTTTGGAACCCAGGCGGTTGAGGATCGGCACCGCGAATGCGGCGGTTTTTCCGGTGCCAGTCTGCGCGCATCCCAGGACATCGCGGCCCCGGATGGCAGAAGGAATCGTCTTGGCCTGGATGGGGGTCGGGCTCTTGTAGTTTTCGTCCGCCAGCGCTTTTTGCACTGGAGCGATCAGGTCGAGTTCCGCAAATGTCTTCAATGGTCTTCTTTCAAACTTGGTGCGACCGCATGATCGCGTGCACAGGACGACGACTCAACGGGATCTTTTTTGCACCGGTGAGGTCGGGGACGCCCCGTTGCCCACGATCGAGGGGACCGCGGGATGGCTACAGAGAATGGCGGCGAACTTGGCAGCGAGTGTTCACACGGACGACCCGACTGGCGGTACTGCCAGGAAAAATCGACCGGACTAACAGCGCTCTCAACTCAAAAAGAAACAGCACGACTCGCTGAAATCTAACCGCTTCACCTCGGGCTCCTTGTGGAGTCCAAGGGTCTTCATTGAGTGTAGGTTGCAATCGAAGGTTCGCCAAGTGCTACCTTGGCCGCGAAAGAGTTTCGCGGCCTACTCTGGGAATTCTCCAGTTGTTCCAATGGCCACAGCCGAGTCCCTCGTATCCACACCATTCTCCAGCAGGAATTTCCATGATTGCCACGACACGTCCGGTTGTCGGCCCGTTTTCCACGGTGAAGTGGTTCTGCGGTTTCGTTGTCTCAGTGATCGTTGTTTTGGGGACAGGTTCGCGTTGCGTGGCCCAGGCTGGCCAGCCGGAGTCCGCCGCCGTCCGTCCTTTCACGATCCGGGTTGGCCCGGAGGTGCTCAAAGACCTCGATCGCCGTTTGGCGCTCACCCGGTTTCCCGGCCAGGTGACGGGAGCCGGTTGGGACTACGGCACAGACCTGGGCTACCTGAAGGGACTCGTCACGTACTGGAGGACGCAGTACGACTGGCGATCCCAGGAGAAGGCGCTCAACAAGTGGTCGCACTTCAAGACCCGTTTCGAAGGACTGGACCTGCATTTCATCCACCAGCGATCTCGGCACAAGAACGCCCTGCCCTTGCTGCTGGTCCACGGTTGGCCGGGGTCGTTCACGGAGTTTCAGAAGGTGATTGGCCCGCTGACGGATCCGACGGCTCACGGCGGCAAGGCCGAGGATGCCTTTCACGTGGTCATTCCTTCCTTGCCGGGTTTCGGCTTTTCGGATGCCCCCCGGGACAGGGGCTGGAACAATGACCGCATGGCCGAGTTGTTCGGGAAGTTGATGGCCCGGCTGGGATACGAACGGTACGGCACCCAAGGAGGAGATTGGGGCGCGTCAATTTCGGCGTGGTTGGGACGAAATCGTCCGGAACAGTGTGTTGGCGTACATATGAACTTTGTGATGGTCGGAGCTCCCCGTGGTGCCGACCGGCAGTTCGAAGGACTCAAACCACGAGAGATTGCCCGGATTCGCGAACGCCGGGCGTTCATGGCCGAGGAATCGGGGTACAGTCAGATCCAGGGCACAAAGCCCCAGACACTTGGGTATGGGTTGAATGACTCACCTGCCGGATTGGCGGCATGGATTGTTGAGAAGTTCCGCAGCTGGAGTGATTGTGATGGTGACCTGGAGAAACAGTTCACCAGAGACGAGTTGCTGAACAACGTGATGGTCTACTGGGTGACCGGATCGATCACCTCTTCGACACGGATCTATTACGAGACACGTCATTCTCGAAGTCGCGGCAAGCGGGGGCGAGTCGAGGTCCCGGTGGGCTGTGCGATCTTCCCCAAGGAACTGGTCTACGCGCCGCGGCTCTGGGCCGAAAAACGATTCAACGTGACCCACTGGACCGAAATGCCTCGCGGTGGCCATTTCGCCGCCATGGAGGAACCCGGGCTGCTGGTCGAGGATGTCCGTTCATTTTTTGCGAAGGTGCGGTGAGCCGGGTTCCGGCTTGAGTTGTCGGAGAAACCGCTGCATAGTGCCGGTGGTACAGTGACCCGATTCGAGACGCTGTTGTAGGTGGTGTGACCATGTCCGTTTGTGTGCGGTGTTTCGTCGAGTTCCAGTTGGTCCTTGTTGGCATCGTGTTGCTGGCCAGTTCCGCATCGAAGGCTGCGGAGCCGGATCCGGTCGAGCGTTCTGTTCGAGTGATGATCAACTGGGACGAACAGAGCTTGTGGCGGTCCCAGCTGATGATGCGGCAGCGGATGAAGCAGCCTCTGAATGCGGCAGCAGTCCGCAAGGTGCTCGAGGACGGTGTCGACCATCACGCCCGGGCTGGCATCGACCGCCTCGTGTATTGTGCCTGGGCCCGCTTCGAATCGCCGGTTCCGGGGTTCAAGGCGGCCGGTTACGACGCGAGGATTCGGGAGATTTCTCCGGGCTTCGGCGCCCTGCACGATGCCGGCCTGGACCAGGTCAAGATTCTTCGTGACCGGTGTCGCCAGCACGGCATGCAGTTCCTGGTGTGCCTGAGAATGAACGACCGTCATGGCATTGCCCGGAAGGCGAAGTTCTATGTTGAGAATCCGGGCTTGCGACTCGACGGGTATCCCGGAGCACTCGATTACAAACACGTCCGTGTACGGAACAAGGTAGTTTCATTTGTTGCCGAAGTTCTCGAACGGTACGACGTCGACGGCATCGAACTGGATTACATGCGGTGGTGTCACATGTTTGACAGTTCCGAGGCGGAGAAGAACGCCCCGTTGCTGACCGACATGACTCGAAAAATTCGGTCGCTGCTTGATGCGGCAGCCAAAAAACGCGGGAGGAAGAAGCTGCTGTTGTCGGCGAGGATTCCCCAGACATTGACCGAGTGTCGGCGGCTGGGATTTGATGTGAAGTCGTGGATCCAGGAGCGACTGGTCGACTACATCTGCCCGTCTGATTTCTTCTTTTCCGACTTCAACATCGCCGTCGATCAGTACGTGTCGCTGTGTCGAGGAACCGACTGCAAGGTTTACCCGACGATTCATCCCCTGATCCAGGTGAACCACCCCGACAACATCACCCGAGAGAATTGCCGGGCATTGGCCCGCGGTTTCTATGCCAGTGGTGCCGCCGGAGTCTCGACCTACAATTACCAGTACAACTGGCGTCGTTGGACCGGTGGCACACGGGGCCTGGTGGATGGCTGGCCGAAAACCCTGGGATGGTTGACCGAGCTCAAGGACCCACAGGGTGACGAAGCCAGGCCGCGACAGTATCTCTTTTATCCCCTGTGGCAGATCTATTCGGAAAGTGGAGTGGCCAAGGCTCAGCGGATCGCTTTTGAACGCAAGGATGGGGCCAAGGGGGATGTCACCGAAATCCGTCTTTTCGAGTCCAATCCCAGGCCGGCTCGGACGTTGACAATGCAGTTCAAGTCGCGTGGCCTGTCGGCCGGTGACCGGTTGACGTTCCAGGTCAACGGTCACCTGATCCCGCGAGATTCGATTGCCCGGACGTTCGACGCGGACGGACAAAATGCCAAGGAGGGGCGTCCCTGTGGGCCCTTCCACCGTTACGTGTTTCCGTTGAAGCACGAATGGCTCAAGCCAGGTGTCAACCGGTTCAAGGTCGTCCTGGCTCACGATTCCGGCCAGGGAGAGAAACTGCTGACCGGTTTTGACTTCGAAGTGGCGGTGAATCCGGTGGCGGAGAAACGTTAGTCGAGTACCGCAATCGCGTCGATTTCCAGGTGGACGTTGGGAGTCAAAAACTGCACGCCGACGATCGTATTGGTCGGGTAATCGTCGCCGAAATGGTTGTGAAAGATCTCGACCTGTGGGCCGTCGAAGGGGAACCAGTCGGCGGGGTTGGCGACATAGGTGCTCAGCTTGACGATGTGGGCGGCCTGGCCACCTTCGGCTTCAACCATTCGCACCAGTCGGTCAAGGATCGCGTCGAGTTGTTCCATCGGTCCGGCGTTCTCGGCCGGTGATCCGTTGGCCGTACAGCCGGAGAGGTAGAGTGAACTGCCGGCCCGGACCCCGCGACTGTAGTGTGGTCCGGACGGGTAAATGTCATCGAACGGAATGCGTTGCGGGAGCATGGTGTCGTCTCGCCTGGGGTTGGTGGAGAGAATCGGTCTGCACACGATTAGACTGGGAGGGCCGGTAAAGGCAAACCCGCGGCCCCCTACCCTGCTCACCTTGTTGACCGGAGTTGTGATGATGGACAAGACGTTTCGAGTTTTTCGGTGCGCCACGGCCTGCCTGGCGTGGTTGGCAATCGCCGGGTTTGTGTCCGCCGCTGAACCCGCCATGGAGGGGGTGCGGGACATCGGGAATCGTCGCGAGTTGTTTGTCGATTCGCATCTTGTCGAACGTCTGGACGGAGGAGCGGGCCGGGTGCTGCACCGGCCACAGCCACGTGAGGTGGCGATCGTTCACGACGCGGCCTGGGAAGGCAATGTCTGCTACTACCACACTGTCTTTCGTGACGATGACAGGTACCGCATGTACTACCGCGGCATGCATTCCGGGCCACGGACGAGCCATCCGAAGGCCCGGGGCCACGAGGTGGTCTGTTATGCCGAAAGTCGGGATGGGATTCGCTGGACGAAGCCGACACTGGGCCTGTACGAATTTGACGGGTCGAAGCAGAACAACATCATCTGGGCCGGAGTCGGGACTCACAACTTCGTGCCCTTCAAGGATTCCAATCCGGCCTGCCGTCCGGCGGCGAAGTACAAGGCCGTGGCCGCCACACACGAGGGACTCTATGTCTTGAAGTCGGCCGATGCGATCCACTGGTCACTGATCAAAGATCGCCCCGTCGTCACCGCCGGTCACTTCGATTCTCAGAACCTGGCCTTCTTCGACAGCGTGCGGGGGACGTACGTCGAGTACCAACGCGGTTTTGTGAATGGAGTCCGGGCGATCATGACGGCCACGTCCAGGGACTTTCTCAACTGGACACAGCCCCGGTTTCTCACGTACTCCGACGATCGCAACATTCACCTCTACACCAACCAGGTCACCCAGTATCACCGGGCACCTCACATCCTGCTCTCGTTTCCCAAGCGACTGGTGCCCGGTCGCAACCCGTCGCGTCACAAGTACACCGGAGTTTCGGATGTCCTGTTGATGACCAGTCGTGACGGTGTCCGGTTTGATCGCTGGGAGGATGCGTTTCTGAGACCGGGACGACAGTCCGAACGCTGGGTGAATCGCAACAATTTCCTGGCCTGGGGTATCGTCGAGACGCCCAGTGGGTTGCCCGGGGTCCAGGCCGAATTGTCGATGTATTCGATCGAGGGTTACTACACCGGTGACGACTGTCGGATGCGACGGTACACGCTGAGACCCGACGGTTTTGTCTCGGTCCGGGCTCCGCTCTCGGGCGGTGAACTCCTGACCCGGCCGCTCGTGTTCTCGATGCCTGCCGACGGTGTCTCTCGGACTCCCGAGGACAACGGCCCCAGGTCGTTGACCGTCGAGACCAAGCGGCCGTTGCGAGGTGGTGGCTCGATGCGGTTCGACAGGCCGACGATCCTGACATTGGACAAGACAAGAAACCTGGGCCGGCAGGCGACGCTGGCGGTGCGAGTGCGGGCGGTTCCGGTCGGAGTTCGACGCCTGTTCTCAACATACAATGGTGCGAGCACCAATCCGCTGGAACTGTTTTTCGATATCAATTCCGGGGGAGTCATCGGGGCCGGTGGAAAACACTCGATCCGGTTTGATTACAACGGGGTCCTGGTCGGTGCGTTGTTCACCGACGTGGGGGACTGGAGTCGCCGGGTGGATCCCGACACGGTGCATCACCTGGCGGCCACCTGGGATGACGGACAGGTGACGATCTATTTCGATGGACGCAAGGTCGGGGCCGGTGGACAGGCCGGCGGTGGAGACCTGAAGTTTCGGGAAGGTGATCTCAGGTTTGGCGAAGATTATCCCCCCACGCCTTTGGATAATGAGCCGTTTCTTGGTGTGTTTGACGACCTCCTGGTTCTCCGGCGGGTCCTGTCGGCAACCGAAGTTGCCGAATTGGTGTCGTCTCCGGAAACGGCAAGGTGCCTGAGGCCTTCCGAACCGGGCATCTTGCTGACAATGGAGGATCCGAATCGTCCCCTGGTCGACGTGTTGTCCGGAGATGGTCGACAATCGGCGGCCGATCCGGCGGCCGGGCAATCGGGAGAGGTGGAACTGAGGGTCAACTTTGCCACGTCAGCTGCCGGCAGCCTGAAATGTGAAATCCAGGACGAAATGGGGAAGCCCGTTGATGGATTTTCACTCAAAGACTGTGATGAACTGTTCGGTGATTCGATTGAACGGTCAATCAGCTGGCGGGGAAATCGCGAATTGAAGTCGCTGGTGGGGCGCCGCCTGCGGTTGCGATTCGAGTTGAAAGACGCGGATCTGTATTCGTTGAGATTTGGTCGATGAAATTGTCGTGGCTCGTGTTGTTTCTGATGGTGGTCGTGGTGCCGCGGTCCGGGTGGGCCGGTGCACCGGTGCCGATGACAGTGGCCGAGATTTCCGCCGACTTTGATCCAACGGCCGAACCGTTGCAGGTCACCGTGGTCCGTGAATGGGAAGAAAACGGACTCCGGATCCGTTATGTCACCTTTCGCGTGGGCACTTTCAAGGGGCGAACGGCTCGCCTGGCGGCCTTCTACGCGATCCCCAAGGGAGAGGCAGGCCTGCCGGGGCTGTTGCACCTGCATGGTGGGGGACAGCGAGCCTTTCTCCACGAGGTCAAGTACTACGCCGCACGAGGTTACGCCTGCCTGTCGATCAACTGGGGCGGCAGAGAGATGGAGGCCGCCAAGCCGGGAGATCCCAACACCGACTGGGGAGCGGTCGATCCAACCCAGGGAAATGTCCCCGGTTACTTCAACCTGAAGCCCGGCGGAAAGTACCTCGATCCGGTCGAATCGCCCCGGAACAACAACTGGTACCTGCTGACATTGGGGGCTCGCCGCGGCCTGACGTTCCTGGAACGACAGCCCGAGGTCGATGGAAAACGGCTGGGTGTCTATGGCCATTCCATGGGAGGGAATCTGACGGTCTACGTGGCCGGGACGGATCGACGGGTCCGTGTGGCAGTGCCCTCGGCCGGCGGCCAGGGGTTCCGTACCATGCGTTGGAAGCTGTTGCCCCAGCAACGTCCACGGGTACCGCGGGGAGACGTCGAGCTGTTTCGCGACACGCTGGGGTTCCAGTCGTACGCCCCACATATCAAGGCCCCCCTGCTCTGGCTGGGGGCAACCAACGACTTCCATGGCATCATGGACGACACATTCCGTACGGGGCGGCTGATTCGCTCGGCCAGTGTTCGTTACGCATTCGCCGTGCACTTGAATCATCGGTTCACGCCCGAGTTTGCGGTCACCTGTCCTCTGTGGATTGACCAGCACCTCAAGGGGACCTTTCGTTTTCCCGGGACTCCCGTGTCCCGGCTGGCGTTGCAGGGGACGCCCCGGTTGGCGGTCACTCCCGATTCATCTCATCCGGTTGACCGGGTTCACATCCTGTACTCGATCGACCCGGATCCCCAGGCCCGTTTCTGGCGGACGGCGATCGCCAGAAAGCGAGGGGACGACTGGGTGGCCGAGTTGCCGATCCTGTCGACCAGCCAGCCGCTGTTCGCCGTGGCCAATGTGCACTATCGGCTCAAGCGTCCCGAGCGAGTCCGGTCAGCGAGGCCGATATCGACGTTTGCTGTCACGGGATTGCTCCACACGGCTACTCCACGGGAACTGGTGGCCGGCCAGGCCGAGGCGACCGACGAGGTGTCACTGCTGATCGACGATTTCAAGCATCGGTTCCAGGACTGGTACCTGCTGTCGGCTGACAATCCGCATCACTGGCAGTTCTGGACCAGGAAAATCACCGACCCCAAGTGGCGAGGGGCAGTTGGAGCGAGATTGACGTTTGACGTGAAGGTGGAAGTGGCGAACCAACTGGTGGTTGTGGTCAACGAGAATTTTTTCCGTGGATACCGAGGGAGACAGCGCGACGTGGTTGCGGTGGTTGCCCTGGAAGGTGGTGGTTGGACGCGTGTGTCGTTGCCGGTTGCAGCATTCAAGACACCGGACGGCAAGGCGACGCTGGGGTCGTGGGACACAGCCGATCAACTGGGGTTCCGGGCCTATTTCGACAGCCGCGACGGGCAGTTGGTGGGCAGCAAGTCTTGGGCCGGCGGTCAGCCCCAGTTTCGAAACCTGCGCTGGACGCTGCCGCGGCCGTAGAAACAGGCTGGCGTGATGCGAGGGAGGCGAGTCGGGAAGGACGTTGGTACAGTCTTGCAAAGAAAACGCCGCGCTCTTCTGCCGGCGCACCATGCCAACCGAACGGTGATTGCATCATGAAGACTGCCTCCCGCTTTCTCCTGTCCCTGCCAGCTTTGTTGCTGATCCATTGTCATGCCGTGACAGTTTCGGCCGTCGAACCCGGCATCACGACTGCGGCCGGTCACCGGGCCGAGAGTGAATTGAAGCCACATCTCGGGTCAGCCCGCTTGGAGACGGGCAAGGTCTTCAGCGGCGAGAGATTTCCCAACGTGGTGGTCGCCCTGGACGGCACCGTTGTGGCCAGTTGGGGAAGTCGCAGCCTACGAGTGCGACGGAGCGAGGACGGGGGCAAGACGTGGGGCAAGGAAATCACGATAGCTGGCTCCGGCATTCAGGCCGGTGGCCTGACCGTCGATGAGACCACCGGCGATATCGTCGCGTTCTCCGAGAAGAACCATCCGCCAGCTCCGCTCGAGGTCTTTCGCAGCAAGGATCATGGCAAGACCTGGCTCAAGATCCAGGCAACGGTGAAGGCTGACTTGCACGGGAACGTGCCCTCGATGCACATGAATGAACATGGGATCACCTTGCGACGTGGCAAACACAAGGGCCGGTTGCTGAGGCCGTCTCGTTGGTACGCCGGGAAAAACGAACGGGCCAGGTGGCCCAAGCATTACACCAACGCCGTGTTCAGTGATGACGGCGGCAAGACCTGGCAGGCCAGTGCCCCGTTTCCCGCCAAGGGGACCGGTGAAGCGACTCTCGCAGAACTTTCTGACGGACGAATCTATTACAACTCGCGTCGACACTGGGCTCCGGACGGTGAAAGTCCACTCCGAAGGTGGTCGGCCTGGAGCGACGATGGAGGGGCAACCTGGAGAGGTCTGACCTTTGTTAAAATTTTGCCCGACGGTCCCCAGAATTCCAACTACGGGTGCATGGGCGGATTGGTCCGGTTGCCAATCACTGGCCGGGATATCCTGCTCTACACAAATTGCGACAGTCCAACCGGTCGGGATCACGGGACAGTGTGGGCGAGTTTTGACGGGGGGAAGAAGTGGCCGATCAAGCGGCAGGTTGAAGCCGGGCGGTTTGCCTACTCGTCGATCACCGCCGGTCGGCCCGAGACCCGTACCGAGGGGACCGCATACCTGCACTTTGAGAGCAACGGGGGATCGACCATGGCGAGGTTCAACCTGGCCTGGGTTCTGGATGGCAAGAGCACCGGTGATGGCGAGGTGCCAGCGTGGGTCAAGTAGAAACGGTCATGGACGGAAAGCACACATGCCTGTTTTGTGTGATCCGCCTGCTCCCGGTGTTGCTGTTGCTGATTTCGAATTGCGCCTCGCAGGCGTGTGCCGAACCGCTCGTGGTTCCGTTGAGCCAAGAGCCCCGCGTGATGAACAATTTCGTCGTCCAGTTGCTCGACGTGACGCATTTGCCGGGTGATCGTCGCCAGGCGTTTCGATTCAAGTCGCCACGTGACGGCTGGTTGTTCTTCCGGGTGACTGCCGGGGTCGGCCGTGGTGGCGCGATTGCGGCGACGCTCTCGAGGAAAGATGCCGCGACGGCTCGGCCGCTGCCGCTGTTTTCGTTTTCTTCGAGAGAGCGGAAGACTCGTGAAGTGATGCGACACCTGCCGCGAGGTGAATACACGCTGCAGATCGAGTTGAAGAATGCGGACATCGAGTCGTTGGTGGTCCGCAAGGTCCCGATCATCATGTACCAGCGGGTGCCTGGCAATTTTCGGTCGATGCCTGGCTTTCCCGAGTACAACCGTCGGTTTTTGGCCCGGTGTGGCATGCTGTCGGCCTGCAACACGATCGGAACCTACGACGGCTTTTCGTGGATGAAGCAGTGGCTGGAGAGTGGTCGACACACCGTGAGGATCGCCGGTGGGATCGGCGGATTGACAACCACGAAGCTGGCCTACGAACACTGGGGAGCTTGCATGGAGCATCCCACCGGTGTCCAGGGGACGATCATCGATGAGTTTTATCCGGGACTGAGCGGACGGTTCTCGACCTGGGTGCCCGCGTTGAAGCGGTTGCGAGCCGAGAAACCGCACAAGCACTGCTACCTGTACCTGGCCGGGACCGCCAAGAGCATCCGGGGCATCGTCGAACCGCTCAAGGACCAGGACTGCTACTTTGTGCTCGAAGAGCAGACCTATGAGGCGCGGACGCTGGCCGAGTTGACCAGGGATGGATTTGCACGGAACTGGGTGAAGGGCTTTGAGGAATATTTTCCCGGGTTTCCCGAACGCTGCATTCACTCAGTCGGCGTGATGTCCGGGCCCAGCGACAGCAAGTACAACGACGACATCTATCCCGATGTCAGCTACAAGGTTCTCAAGGAACTCCAGTTTCACGCCCTGGCGACAGATCCGGTGTTTGGACCGGCCGGGGGGGTCGAGATTTACCAGTCACCGGTGTGTGACGAGGAGTACCTGCGTTGGTGCGCTCGACTGTTCCGACACTACGCGATCGAGGGGAGTCGTGAGCGGCTGACCGATGATCCGTACACACTGACCCATATCCGGAATCCCGACTTCGAGGATGGGTTGAAGGGGTGGACGGTCGGTCCGGCTGCGGAGGGAAGCATCGCGACAGCAAAGATCGATGGGTACGGTTTGAATGTGCAGGGGCGACACACGCGGGTCGGAATCGGTGATCGCTTCGCAACCATGACGCGAAACGCTGCAAAGGCCAACGAGATTTCGCAGGAGATCCAGGGGCTGGAGCCGGGGCGGTATTACTCGGTCAGGATGTACACCGGCGATCGGAACAATCTCAACAGGTGGCAGATCCACAATGTCTCGATCCGGGTTCCCGATGCCAGGGAGGTGCCCCAGCTGACCATGCACATGCCGTGGATGCATCGGCCGGTCGAGAAATTCGGCAACAAGCCGACGTACCCCTGCTATCACCGCATTGTTTTCCAGGCGACGAAATCCACCGCGAAGCTGGTGATCTCGGATTGGCACAATCCGGGTGATCCGACGGGCCCGGTGGGCCAGGAATTGTTGTTCAATTTCGTGCAAGTCGAACCCTACCTGATGTCCAGCGGTGAGAGTGCTGGAATTGGTGATCCGTCTGTTCGCGGATCCCGGTGAGTTGAAAACCCTGCTTGTTCCTATCAATCAGCATTGATATCATCCGATAAGACTTTTGAACCGGCTGGGTGCCGGGTTGTGGAACACCTCTTTCATAACGGGAAAATGACATGAAGCGTCTCGTAGCAGCAGCACTTGTCTTTGGTTTGATCGTGGCTCCGGCCGGTCTTCAGGCGGCAGAAAAGGCCCCGGCCAAGGCTCCAGCCAAGCCTGTCAAGAAGACTGTTGTGCCTGGTGCCAAGGCGCCGGCCTTTTCCGTGCTCAATGCCAAGGGCAAGGTTGTGAAGCTGAAGTCCTTGACCGACAAGGGCCCGGTGCTGGTCCGTTTGACCTGTGGTTGCTCGGGCTGTGACAAGGAACTGGCCTACTTCCAGGAGTTGCACAAGGCGTACAAGGGCCAAGGCCTGACCAGCGTCGCAATCTTCCGCGAGCCGGACAAGAAGGTCGAAGGCTACGTGAAGAAGAAGAACCTGAAGATGCTCTACGCTGTCGACAGCAAGGGCAAAGCGTGGTCCGTCTGGCAGACCAAGAAGATGCCGACCAATTTCCTGATTGCCAAGGGTGGCACGATTATCGCCGTGGCCGATGGTTGTGACCCCAGTGGACTGCTGGCCAAGAAGCTTTCCGAGAAAGTGGCCAAGCTGCTCAAGACCGATGCGGTCAACGTTCAGCAGGTGGTCAAGCAGCAGGCCAAGAAGAAGTAGTCGGTCCGAAACACGGACCTGACCGAAGCGACACTGGCAGCGTCCGGTGGTGAAATTCACTGCCGGACGCTGCCTTTTTTTGTGTGCCGGACTCACATGGAATCCATGCCAGGTTCAGAGTCCGATCACTTGATGTCGCGGATGCGAACGTTCTTGAACTCGACGAACATCGGTCGGCCGGCATGGAGTTGGAAAGCGAGAATGCCGTCGAGCAACGCCCGCTTGGGGTCGTCCTGGAAGTCGAGGATCAAGCGGTTGTTCATGTAATGCTGGATGTGGGTGCCCTTGGCGATGATCACAACGTCGTTGAACTTGTCGAGCTTGAAGAGCTTCTTCCAGCCGGCCTGGTCGATCAGCGTGGCGGTGACCTTTTTCCCCTTGGCTCCCCAGATTGCCTTTTCACCCACCAGGCAGGTCCGCCCTCGTCCACCGGTGAGGCCACCCTCGTCGTAGATGAATCCCGAGACGCTGGGCAGTTTGAGTTCGTTGCGGATCTCGTGCTGGTAACCCCGTACCACCCACTTGTTTCGGACCTTGTTCTTGATGTGCTTGGACCGGTACTGGATTCCCGAATTGTTCGTTGCGTTGCAGCGGAAGGAGAGTCGCAGTTCGAAGTCCTTGGTCCGGCCACCTTTCCAGATGATGAATGTGTTTCCGTTTGCCTTGGTCTTGGCGGTCGTCTCGCCATGGATTGTTCCGTTCTTGACCGACCAGAGTCGGGGGTCGCCATCCCAGCCAGCCAGGTCCTTCCCGTTGAAGATGGTTTTCATCCCCTTGGGTTCGGGAGGAGCTTCGATGGGGGCGGCGGCCATGGCCGTGTTGAAGGCCAGGGCGACGACGGCGAGCAATGTGAGGCAGCGTGGCATGTTGCAATCTCCAGGGTGTGCCAGTTGAAGTGTGTGTGTATGAGCCGCTGTTCGTTTGAGCCAGTCTAGCCTGTCGGGAGTAGCGATCCCATTCCCACGGCTCCTGGCCTGTCCGGGTGACGGCACGACCGGGTTTCAAAATCCCTGCCGCTCGAAATGGATCTTCATCGCCGCGTTGTATTCAGATCCCCCCTGCTGGTAGCCGCCCTGGAAAAAGTACGGCACGGAGCCTCGGCGGACCATTTCGTCGGTCCACTGGGCGCACAGCATCTGCTGGATCACGTTGGTCGTCAAACCGGTGGTCGGGCAGATCGGCTTTTTGCGGCCGGGGATCCGAATCACGCCATGTGATTCGGGCGAGAAGTTCTCCAACGTCACGTGGCAGTGTGAGAACAGTCCGTCACGTGGGGTTTTGCCGTCGAGGGTCTTCGGGCCGATGCCTATGACCAACGCGCCCTCGGAACGGGCTTTTTGGGCGGCCTTGGTTTCCTTGGAATGATTGGGAGTGATTGTCGAAACCAGCAGCACATTGTTCCTCGGCTTGGCCGACCAGTCCCCCCAGTTGACGATCATCGCGCCACTGGCCACGTGCTCCATTTCACTGACGAGCCCCTTGTGTGCCGCAGCCCGCACGAACCATCGTCCTCCACGGCGAATCCGTTGGGTCATCTCGACAGCCGTTTCCCGGATTCTGTCACGGTGTGTGGCGATGCGTTTGATTCGATTCACCAGCGTGTCCAGGTACTGGAGTCCCACCTGCCCGGGTTTCGCCCCCGGGCTCTTTAACCTGCTGGCCAGTTCAGCGTTGAGCATCCAGTGCAGCGCGCCCAGGCCCGTCTGGCTGGAGGGGCAGAGCGTGAACTCGGGAATCTCCGGCGCCCGCACCAGTCCCTGGGTGTAGGGAGTGTGGCTGTGCAGGATCACGTTGGAGACATCCTTGAGTTTCAGGCCGTCGGGATTGCTGTGCGATTCGTCGGTGAATCCCGCCGGACGGAACTCGTTGTCGATGTACGAGACGGTGACTGCCACCACGAACACCCCTCGTTCCCTGGCCGCCAACACCTGCTTGTTGCAGTGATTGGTGAACAGCATGTCGCCGGCCTTGAGTGGCTTCCAACTCGCCTGGTCCTTCATGATCCCCGGGCTGCCTTGCCGGTCGGAGCGTTGTTCCCAGTGCGGCATGTGTCCATCGTTCATCGAGGTCCAGATGGTGCGGTTGTTCCGGACAACCCGGGCTGCTCGCGAACTCAACTCACCGACCAGTTCCGCTTCGCCACGGATCTTGGACAGTATCTCGAGGATGCCCTCGTGGTACTGGTCCATGAACAATTCGGAATGCCCGAAGTCGTATTCGTGGTCCCATTTCGATCGGG
>PBOU01000068.1 GCA_002724415.1 Planctomycetaceae bacterium | reverse complement strand
GCTGGCAGCCGACGACAAGACCCCGCCGCACGGCCGAGCGGCCGCCATCTTCACCCTGGGACAATTTGAAGATCCCGGAGTCGTGTCCCGGCTCCTGGAGTTGGCTCAACCAGGTCCCGCTCGCGAATTCGCTCTCAGAGCACTCACCGATCGCCTTGGCCGGCTCAAGGCAATCCCCACCGCACCATTTATTTCGGCACTTGCCGATTCCAATCCTCGAGTCCGCGCACAAGCGTTGATCAGCCTGGGACGTTTGAAACGAGCCGACACGGCCAAGGCGATCTTGCCGCTGACACGCCGCCACAGCAAGCAGCCCCTCCCCACCGCCCTGCCCCTGCACAAGCAGCCCGATCCCGGACGCGTGATCCCGCACCTGGCCGTTCGAGCCCTGGTCGCAATCGGCAATGTCGAGGCCTTGCTGAAGGCCCTGGACGGCCCCGACCATTCCGGCGCCCAGTGGGCTCTCAAGTCGGTGCACCAGGAAACAGCAGTCAAGGGATTGATCGCCAAACTGAGCACGCAACGCCGGGACGATCGCCGACGAGCCACCTTGACCACCCTGGTCCGCTTGTACCATCGTGAGGGGAACTACACCGGTGACTGGTGGGGCACCCGGCCGGACACCAGTGGCCCCTACTATGACCGCACCCCCTGGGCTGCCAGTGATGCAATCGCCCGGGTGATTCGCACGGCGATCACCGATGGCGATCCTGGAACCTCCAAGCACCTGCTCGCCCAATTGACCCGACACAAGGTCCAGATCCCGGGACTGCCCAAGGCGGCTGACGTCGCCGTCAAAGAGAACACCAAGCCCCTGGTCCTGCCCAAGGCCGATCCCAACAACAAGAACCAGATTGCCAATCGTGGATTCGACCAGGTTCTGGCCGAAACACTGGCAACCCGTGGTGACGCCACACGAGGAAAAGCTCTCTTCACCTCGCAATCGTGTGTTCGCTGCCACACGACGGCCAATGGCCAAAAACCGAAGGGACCACACCTGGTGGATATCGGGAAACGATCCAAGCCGGCTGAACTCGTGCAGTCCATCCTCAAGCCCAGCGAAAAGATCGCCCAGGGGTTCGACACCTATGTTTTCGTCACAACCGACGGCAAGGTCGTGACCGGCTTTGTTTCTCGTGAAGGGGCCAAGGACGTCGAGGTGCGACAATTGACCGGCCTGCCCACCATCCTGTCCAAGACAAAAATCGAGGAGCGGGTGCGGCAGAAAAAGTCGATGATGCCAGAGGGAATGGTGGGCAATCTCACCGCCACACAATTCGCTGATCTGCTGGCCTACCTTCAGTCACTGAAGTAACAATCCCCGGAAAAACACAACATGTCGAATGACCAACCGGCCGCCGGAGAGGGAACCGAGGCCAAAACAGAAAACAGACCCGCAGCGGGAATCTCGACAGGTCGGGTCGTCACCTGGTTGATCATTGCCTCCCTGGCGGTACTGACCGGTCTCGGAGCCGTTGCGAAGTTCGGCTACGACGGCACGTTGCAGGCCCTGGAGGACGAGGCTCCTTCGTTGCCCGATGGATTCGTTCCATCCGGATTGCCACCCGATCCCACCTCGGCAACAACCGGTGGCGCCGGTGGCGCTCCTCCGGGACCACCTGTGGGACAACCAAGTGACGGCGGAAAAGGATCGGGGTCGAAACAAGTCCTCACGGTTCCCGACCAGCCCAAAGAGTCCGGCTCAAAAAAGACACCGTCCAAACAATGAGTCGATGGTACGGAGCACGCCGGGACCTCAGCCCATCCGGAGTCATTTCCGGCTAGGACGATCCCGGGACCAGGCCTAGAATGCGGCCATGATCACCGTTCCCGCCGACAGCCGGCCGCCGCAGTACTCCCGGAAATCCGGAGGAAGGCACGCGCACCGGAGCGTGTTCTGCCTGGCCGTTGTTTTGCTGGCTCAACCGGCAACGGCAGGCCCACAGGCTGTCCCGAGACGACTGGAACTTTTTCGTGGACAGCATGCCCAGCTGCGACAAACCCACGTCACAGCGCTGGGAAAGATCCGGAAATTCTGTCTCGACCGAGAAATCGATGAGGGAGTAAAGGCCGTCGATGCAGCGATCCAGTTGGCCAGGGTTCCACCGGCCAGCAGCATTCAACTTCCCAGCGATGTCGCCAGGGACCTCCCGGGCGACTTGCCCCCGGACCAGAGACAATGGCAAAGCCAGTTGCGGACATTGCAACGGAAGCACGCCCAGGCCCTGTTCGTGCTCAGCCGGCGGGTGCTCAAAGCCGGGTTCACCAGTTTCGCCTTCGATCTCGTTCGCGAAACCGCGGTCACCGATCCTGACTCGCGGACCGCACGGAAACTGCTCGGTTTTGTTCGCTTTGGCAATCGGTGGGTGACACCGTTTGCATCACGACAACTGCGTCGTCGGCACGTCTGGCACAAGACATTTGGCTGGTTGCCAGCCACTCATGTCGAGAAATACGAGTCCGGGCAACGGTATTTCAAACGACGCTGGGTGTCTGCCGACCGCGAGGCCGAACTCCGTCGGGATTTTCGGAACGCCTGGGAAGTCCGGACCGATCACTACCTGGTCCGCACCAATCACAGCCTCGAAGAAGGTGTCGTTTTGGCCGAACACCTCGAAACGTTTCACCGGTTCTTCCACTCGACCTTTGCCGGGTTCTTCAAATCACCCGAACAAATCCAGAAACTCTTCGAGGGAACAAGCCGGGTGACCAGTGGTGTGCCCAAGCTGGTCCGACCGCATGTCGTTCACTACTACCGTGATCGCGATGAATACCGCCGAACGCTCCGGCGAAGGATTCCTCAAATCGACATCACCAACGGGCTGTACATGACCGATGACCGTATCGCCTACTTCTTCCACGGTCAGCCCGCCGACCCGCTGTTTCCGCGAGCCACGCTGTTCCACGAGGCCACTCACCAGTTGCTCTATGAAAGCCAGTCACGACAACGACCAATCGCTCACGACGAAAACTTCTGGATCATCGAGGGCTTCGCGTGCTACATGGAATCATTTCTGCCGTCGCCCGGGGGCTATCGGATCGGTGACCCGAAATACGTCCGCTTCCACTGGGCCCGCCATCGGCTGCTGACAGAAAAGTACTACGTGCCTCTACGCACATTCGCTTCGATGGGAATGCGTTCGTTCCAGACTGACCCCAACATCACGCGGAATTACTCGCAGGCATCCGGACTGACACACTTCCTGCTGCATTACGCGGAGGGCCGCTACCGGGATGCCCTGATCCAACACCTGTCCCAGATCTATACTCGTGACCGACGCATCACCATCTCGTCGCTTTCAAAATTGACCGGCGTCGACACGACCGAACTCGATCGACAGTACCGAGACTACCTGGCCCATCAAGAGTCCGGTCTCTCCACGACACGCGGCCGGACACCCCGCCAGTAAAGATCCGGGCCAACAGCTCTCGTCTCGACACACTCCAGGCTGGCTGTCTCCGGGATCCGAGGCAAACCTTCCCCACCGACTGCTCCCAGGGCCATTCGGCCACCAACCAACTTGGGCGCCAGGAAAACGTGGGCCTCGTCGATCCATCCGCCGTCGGCCAGCGTCCCCAGCACCTCGCTGCCTCCCTCCACCAGGACGTTGGTCCAGCGTCGGATTCCCAGCTCATCCAGCAACAGGCGAAAATCGATCCGTCCCGACTCGGTCAACGGCAGTTTCACGATGTCGACGCCGGCATCCGACAGGGCGCCAGCCCGGACCTCGTCCACCGTCTCCGAGCAAACCACCATCACCGGTGTGTCGTGTGCCGTCCGAACCAATTGCGAGTCGAGGTTCAGTCGCGCATTGGTATCAAGAATCACCCGGGTGGCCTTCCGTGGACCTGGCGGACGAGCCGTCAACAGGGGGTCATCGGCCTCCGCTGTTCCGATACCAACGACAACCGCATCGACCCGGCCACGCAACTCGTGCACCATTTCTCGAGATTCTTCGCTCGAAATCCACTGCGAGTGGCCGCCGGCCGCGGCGATACGCCCGTCCAGTGTCATGGCCCACTTGGCATGAACCCAGGGACGGCCCGTCTCGAGCAGGTGAAGAAACGGCGAGTTGAGTCGGCGAACCAACTCGGCTTCGACACCGACCTCGATTTCGAGTCCCGCTTCACGAAGCAATGACAGCCCCGTTCCATCGGCATGGGGGGACGGATCCTCGATGCCAATCACGACGCGTCGCACACCGGACGACAGCACAGCGTCGGTGCAGGGAGGGGTCTGGCCGTGATGCCGGCAGGGTTCGAGCGTGACCACAAGCGTCGCGCCGCGTGCCAACTCACCGGCCGCCTGGAGGGCTTCGACTTCCGCGTGAGCCTCGCCAAATGCCGTGTGCCAACCTTCGCCCAGGACTCGCAACTGATCGTCAACCACCACCGCACCCACGGCGGGATTCGGTTCGACACGCCCCACGCCCCGGGCCGCAAGGTTCACAGCCCACCGCATCGCCGCCTCGAGGGATTCGAACGACTCGGTCATACCGCTACGCCCACGTCGTGACGAACGTTCTTCCGGAGGTCAGTCCTGGCCAGGCAACCACAGTTTCTTTTCGCCATCCGCCTCATCGGCCTCGCCCGTCACAGCCGCCTCGCCAGTTCCGCCAGGAGTCCACAAGCCCGAAGCGGTGACCGTGCCACCGTCAGCGGTCCAGGGAGGCACAATGTCGACGGCTTCAACCAGGGCCTGCAACTCCTCCCGGAGTTGCGGCAACTTGCTGCCGTAAACATTCCACAACCGATCCAACAGTGTCCGCAACTCCGGATCCTCGAGATCCTGGAGCCTGAGAGTCAGTTCTCGCATCTCCAGTTGCAGGGTCCGCTCGAATTCGCCCTCCAGCCCCGCGGCGGCCTTCCGGGCACGTGTCAACCATTCAAACGCCGCTGCACGTTCATGCCGCACCTCACAGAGATCCGCCAGTGTCACCGACGCACGCAGATAGTCCTCACCCTGCTGCAGGGACTCCCGTCCGGTGTACTCGGTCAAGACCGAGTACATTAGCCCACTGTGGCGAACCAACAGGGCACGGTTGAGTAGCATGACGAGGAATTCGTCCTCGAGCGAGGCGGGGTCGATCCGCAGCAACTCGCAGATTGACAACATGGCCAACTGGTCTGCGGACTCAACAGGCACCGATGTCGGTTCGGACAGCCCCATGGCCTGGCGAACTGCCGGAAAGTCGACGGCCAGCAAGTTCTGTTCGCAGCGAGTTTCCAGGACCCGCACGGCTCCAGCCAGTGAAGACCGGTGTTGGTCGTCACCAGCCACCGCCGAGGGCGTCTGGCCACCCAACGCGGGCAACGGTGTCGCTGGCCAGATCTCGGTGACAAATCGCTTGACGTAGTCTCGATGCAAACGTCGCTTGATGCTTTCGGCCGTCTTGGGAGCAAAGTGCCAGGTGGTGTAGAGCGCCTCGAACTCACGTGGCACCAGGTCAACCGCCTCGTCGTCCTGTCCCTCCCGGACGGTCAATTCGCCACCGACCTCGCGCAGGGCCGCCTCCGCGGTATCGATTTCCTCCCCCGCACGAGCAACCAGGTCGATCGCGGCCGGTTCGTCGTCGGTCGCCACCTGGACCAGCAAGCGGGCCGTCACCCGTGGCACAGTCTCGAGAGTCAGTGATTCGGCTTCGGCCGCCTCAATCACATCACCCTCCACCAGGTGGAACATCCCTTCCGGTGTTCCCTCCTCGCGGTTCCTCGGTTCATCAACTCTCACGAATTTCTCGGACGAATCCAGGTCTGTGAGCCACTTGGAGACGTTGTCGATCTCGAAACGACGGTCGACCATCTTGACCACGTCGTCGCCCTGGCCCAGCACGAGCAGTTGGGCCAGCACCTGGCATTCCTCGGCCCGGTCGGCGTCATCTGTCAGGCCAGCGGCCACGACGAACGCCTCGGACGCGGCGGAGGCCTGTCCCGACCAGGCCAGACACAGCCCCTCGTTGAATCGCAGCCCGAACTCCTCGGGAGCCTCCTCGGCAAGAATTGCATACCGCTGCGCCGCTTCACCCCAGCACCCGCAACCGGCAACCGCCTGTGGATCCTCGCCGCCGGCTTCGTCCAGGGCATAGACACTACGGAACGGATAGGGAATCTCACGTGTGCCATCAAACTCCGCCAATCGCACGAAAATCGATTCCTGTTGATCGGGCAGGGTCGCCGACTGCAGGGCCAGGACCAGGTGCTGGCGAGACGCCATCAGGTGCCCTTTCATCCGCATCCAGGCGGCGATGCCCAGTGCCAGGTTGCCGGCCATGTCGGGCCGAACCATCACGCATCGCCTCAAGGCCCGCTCGATCTCCTCCCGAGCCTCGTCGTACCCGACCTCAGAGAGTTGGATCATCGCCACAAGAGCCAAGGCGAACCCGTGCTCGGGGTCCCTGGCAATCACTTCGGCCAATTCGCGATGAGCTCCCTGGAGATCACCAGCGTCGAACAACAATCCGCCACGAGTCGTCCGCACCCAGGTGTTCTCGGGATGCTTCTTGCCCAACTCATCCAGGGCATTCAACGCCATTCGAGGCTGATTGTTCTCCTGGAACTTCAGCACCCGTTCCATGTCGTCTGACAGGTCACGACAGCAGAACTTCAATTTCTGACCGCTGCCGCAAGGGCACGGATCGTAAAGGTCCAATGGCATACCGGTGGATCCGCCCAGTGGGTGGAGAGAAGAGGGGAGATAGATCGTAGCAGCCAAGTCGACATTTTTCAGTCGGCTGGCCAGTAACCATAGCGATGGCTTCGAATCGCCTCGACCACCGGCCGTGGCGATCCGTCCGCATTGAGCAATCCAGCAGCTGGAAAATCAGTCAAACCGGTGTCATCCAACTGGGCCCAGGTGATTCCTGCGACACTCTGCTTGGCAAGCAACAACGGCAATACGTCGCCGACCCACTCGGCCTGCCTCGCCCCAGTCCAGTGTTCGCCCCCATCCTCCGGCTCGGAATCCTCCGGGCCTGTACAGCCCCAGACGAATCGCCCTCCCGAATCGGTCCCACCCAGCGATGGTGCAGCAATCGTCACGTGCAACGGCAAACCAAGCGTACTCCAGATGTCCAGCAGGCGTGAAAGATCGATCAGGTCGTGCCGGCCGGGACCGGTCGAACCAAATCCCGCGGTGATCTCCAGCGAAATGGCCGAGAGTTCCGGGGCCGAACGAACCAACCCGTCAACAAACTGCAACGGACTCAGAAGATGGCGACCTGCCGACTGGTACCCTCCCCAGGGTTGTTCGATTCGCACCATCAATCGCTCAATATCGTTCACTCCACGCGCGACTTCCACCACTCGAGCCAGCAACGCCAGCCGCCCCTCCTCGGACAATTCCAGCCCACCGCCGGTGTTCACGCGGGACGCCAGTTCCCAGACACGGATCCGACCGACGAACCGGGACAGCACTGTTTCGACAAAATCACATACAAAACTCTGCAGGTTCGCCACATCTCCAGACCACACATCCAGCCACTCGGGCAAACCGGTGGCCCCGAAATCCAGCAATGGCCCCCCCTGCACCAGCAGGTTCTGCTCCTCGGCCCAGTCAATGAGCCGATCCACGTTGTCCCACTCGTACTCACCCTCGATCGGCTCAATCTGCCGCCAGCAAATCGGCAACCGGACCGAGTTGAACAACCCGGCGGGAAGACTCTCCCAGGGAGGCTGTACATCGTCGGACAAGGCACAACCCAGCGATGCCGGGAATTGAGCCGATCGACGGCAACGCACGGCCAAACGCTGGGCCACGTAGGCGGATGTGAGCATCTGGGCCGAGTTGTGAGCATGCACCAGAGCCGCTTCGGACAAACGACTCGCCTCGTCAGGATCATCCTGGGCCGCCGTGGCGCGGGCAAAGATCTGGTGTGCCTGGCGGCTCGCCTCATCAAACCCGGCAGGCACCGACATCCCGGCGATCTCCCAGGCCGCCTGCTGGTTTCTCAACTGGCCAATCTTCCCGCGAGCCAACTCCAACGGCAGCAGGTAAACCGTTTCCTGTTCCCGAAGGCTGGACGTGCTGACCAGCGTGCGACCAAAACCGGGCACCGGCCACGCCACGTGCAATCGGCCACTGTCGGAATTCGGGCGGCGACACACCAGTTCATCACCGTCGCGTTCAACACGGGTTGGAAAAACCCGTCCGTCGAACCCGCTGATGTAAGCCTGTTCGGCTTCGGGCCAGCCAGCGAGGAAACCAGGTGGCGACACCTGGAAACGCATCACGCCCATGAACGCCCTCACTCCCAAACCGTTGTCACGATCTCTCCGAGCGGCAACCACCCGGTAAACTCCCCGTTCCCAGTCTATACCCCCCCTCGGTGCGTTGTCCAAGTGTGGTTCGTAGTGGTGGGTTCTTCCAAGAAGTTTAGTTATGCTCCCCTCTGCCAAGAAGAGTCGTGCCGTGAAATGTCGCCGCAACAGCTGGGAGTTCATTGATGCGATCCCGCGACGACGAGGCCAATTCAGCAAGAATTGCCAATTGAAACCGTCGCCAACGGGACACATAATGTCACGGCGCGAACATTGTCGTGACAATTTTTGTGGCGGTGGACATCCGCCTTCACTCATATCCCAGTCTGGAGGGGACTGATGGACACCCCCGTGCCCGGACAGCCTGTTCCCGAAACGCCTCCCGGGAAGGGGGGTGATACCGCCCCTAAAGCGGATCTCGAGGAAACCTACGTACCCGGTGAAGCTGACACCGGTGACTTGGCCGACATGTCATCCGCCTCCCAGGACTCATCGACAAAGAAACCGTCATCGAAAGAATCGTCCTCTCAGTCAGATGAGCCGGTCCGAAAGAGCAAGGCCTCGGAACTGGGTGACTTCAAGTTGTTGAAGAAACTCGGAGAGGGTGGCATGGGCGAGGTCTACCTTGCCCGTCAACAGGGACTCGACCGCAACGTCGCCCTCAAAGTGCTTTCCAAGCAACTCGGCAAGAAGGACACTTTTGTCGAGAGGTTCTTCCGTGAAGCACGGGCGATGGCTCGACTCGATCACCCAAACGTGCTCAAGGTGTTCGCTGTCGAAACCGACAAGGGGCGCCACTACGTGGCCATCGAGTACGTCGATGGCCAGAGTATGCAGGACTGGCTCGACCAGTTGGGTCGCTTGAGTGTGCCGGATGCGATGTTGGTGACAGCCCGTTGTGCCGAAGCACTCGTGCACGCACACGAGGCCAACCTGGTGCACCGGGACATCAAGCCCGACAACGTGCTGGTGACCAAATCGGGCCAGGTCAAAGTGGCAGACTTCGGCCTGGCCAAGGCGGCCGACGACGATGTGTCGATGACTCAAAGTGGGACCGGGATGGGAACCCCACTGTACATGGCGCCCGAACAGGCCCGGAACGCCAAGACTGTCGATCTCCGGGCCGACATCTATGCGCTCGGTTGCAGCCTCTACCACTTTCTCACCGGGGAATTGCCTTTCCAGGGCGAGACGGCCCTGGAACTGGTGATGGCCAAGGAGAAAGGCCTGTTCACCTCGGCCAGAAAACTCAACAAGGAAATTCCGGATCGACTCGACCTGCTCGTCGACCGCATGATTGCCAAGGACCCCGACCACCGTCATGCCGACTGCCAGGAGTTGCTCGGCGACCTCAACTCACTGGGATTGGCCGGCCAGACACTGAGTTTCATCGAGGGGGCCCAGCCCGCCGCGGGAGGAAGCCCGGTCCCCGCCCCATCCCGTACTGCCGCGGCCACAAAGCCCCCCTCGTCAATCCCGGCGGTCTCGTTGCCACCTCCCAATTCGTTCGAGGATGCCACCTCGCAACGGACCACCGCAGCCGATGATGACACGTGGTTTGTCCAGCACACCAATGCCAAGGGCCGCACCGTGGTCAGCAAGATGTCGACCGTGAGAATTCGGCAGGCCATCGATGGCAAATTGCTCGACCTCAAGGCCCGCGTCAAACAGGACCAGAGTGGCTCGTTTCTGCCGTTGGCGCAATTCCCCGAGTTTGAAGCGGGGGTCAAAAAACGGATTGCCCAGGCCCGATCCGGCACGGGAAGCGGCCTGCAAAACATCTACCAGAAGCTCGACCAGCAACACCATCGCCGCAAGAAATGGCGGGCGTTGAGTTACCTGTTCCGGAGTGCCATGGGCTGGGTTTGGCTGACCGTCTTCCTGGCCTTCCTGGTCGCCGCGGGTCTCGGAATCTGGTGGCTGTATGACGAGTACTGGGCGAAGCTGCCAGACCTGACCCAGTAAAGCCGAGAACCGGTGCATTCGTCAGAATCGCACCCCGGCAAACCGACCAGCAGGATTGCCCCACACTCTGGCACCGCCGATGGTCGATAGCCACTTATGAGGCAAGCAACTTTCCCGGCACGACGCCATTCCCATCGAGTTCAACTCATGCATCGTCGGAGAGCGACCTGGTTTCTGGCGTACGGCGCACTGGCCGGCATGCTCATGCCAACCTGCGCTCCGGCCGGTGAAGTCCAACTCGCCGACGGGACGGTCCTCAGGGGCACCATTCGCCCCCAACAATCCCTCGCACTCGCCTCCCAGCGCAACGCCGGCGAATTGACCACCTACCCCATCATCGCCACGGTGACCCCCCTGCGTCGCTACTTCGTCCCAACGCGACTGGTCGCCGAACTCAACAACAATTCCGACCTGGATCGGTTCGAAACGTTCAAACTGTCTCAACGCAAGAGCCGTTTTTCCACCCAGGTCCAGTCACTGGGAATTCCAACCGAAATCGGTGAATGGGACGAATTCGGCCGCCGGCGGCTGGTCTTCCGGGTGAAGGACCGAACGGTCAACGTCTACCAGTGGGTCACCCAGTTGACACCACACCAGGCCACCGTCGTCGCCCAGGGACTGGGCTGGTCTCACGGCATCGCCACCAATGCCATTTCGCCACAGGTTCTCGACAGTTGGCTGAGACGTGTCACCAACGACGACCTACTCGATGATCGCCTGGCCATCGCCCGCTTCTATCTCCAGGCCAACATGTTCAAGCAGGCACGGGGTGAACTCCGGAACGTGCGAGCCGATTTTCCAGACGAAAAAACTCGTATCGCGAGCCTGCAAGCAAGACTCGATGAACTCGTCGGACAAAAGATCCTGGATGAACTCAAGCGACGCCGGGCGAACGGACAACATCGCCTGTTCCGCAAGGCGCTGCAATCCTTCCCGGTCGACCAGCTCAGTGCCACTCTTCGCCGACAGGTCCGCGAATTGATTGAGCAGGATCGACAGAGGACCGACCGTGTGAACACCGCCAGGCGACTGGTGACCGAGCAATTGGCAGCGGTCTCGAAGACCAAGACGCGGCAGCAACTGGAACCGCTGGTTGCCGAAATCGTTGCCGGGCTGGATGCCGAATCCGTCTCACGGGTCGATGCATTCCTGGAACTCTCTGACGATGCGACCCTGGACGCGTCCCAAAAACTGGCGTTGGCCGGATCGGGTTGGCTCACGGGATCACGAAATGCCGTCACGATGGTTCGTGACACGGTTTCGTTGTACCGGGCTCGTGAACTGCTCCTGGCTGCCACCCGGGCCGATCGTGCCGAACTCCCCGGATTGCTCTCACAGCTCGAGTCGCTCGAGGGAATTTCACCGGCCCGTATTGCCTTGCTGATCGAGGAGTTGCCGCCCATCACACCCACGCCCGAAATTCAACCCGGCACCGCGACGAAGATCGAACCCACGGCGAATCGCCCCGGCTACTGGGTTCTTTTGCCTCCCGAATACAATCCCAACCACCGCTACCCCATGCTGGTCACACTCCACGCCGCAGCTGGTTTGCCTCGCAAGAGCATCAACTGGTGGGCCGGCACACCCGAGAAACCGCGACCGGCCCGGCAACGCGGCTACATCGTTGTCGCCCCCGAATTGCCCGGTGTGGCAAGACCCGGGACACAATCCGACGGCAAGAGCACGTCACAACAAATGGACCTGCAGATCGGACCGAAACTGCACCAGGCCGTTCGCCGGGTGGTGGTCGACTCAAGGCGACGATTCCGAGTGGACTCGGATCGCATTTACCTGGCCGGTCACGGACAGGGAGCCGATGCCGCTTTCGAGATCGGCATGAGCCATCCCGAGTGGTTTGCGGCAGTGATCCCGATTGCCGGACGCATGACCGAGTACTGCACCTACTACTGGCACAATGCTGACAGGGTGGCCTGGTATGTCGTCAACGGGGAACTGGACAGAGTGCGAGTCGAACACAACAGTTTTGGACTCAATCGCATGCTCCGTCACCGTTTCCCGATGATCTACTGCGAGTACGCCGGCCGGGGATACGAATCGTTCGCCGAAGAGTTGGGCGCCATTTTTGACTGGCTGCCCCGGCACACCCGCTCCCAGGAACCTCGTGAGTTCCAGGCGGGAACACTGCGATCCACCGACAATCGGTTTCACTGGGTCGAAATGCGGTCACTCCCACTGGGCGAAACACGCGGCCGCAAAACGCGCCCGCTGAGGCTGACGGCCAAGATCACTGTCGGCAACTCGATCCATGTCAACTCGGCCGCCCGTGCCACCACCTTGTGGCTCTCGCCAGAATTGGTCGACTTCGAAAAACGGGTCCAGGTGACCGTCAACGGACGTCGCGGCAAAAGCCAGTTCCTCAAGCCCAGTATCTCCGACATGATCGACGACTTCCGGAACCGGGCCGACCGGGAAAAACTGTATTGGACTCGGCTCGACATTGAATGAGAGCCTGGAACCGCAAGAGGCCAATTCACTGATGTCGAGTCCGATCGCCGCCGCCGTGCAGATGACGTCCACGGACGACATCAACAACAACCTCGCCACCGCACAACGACTCGTCAGGCAGGCAGCCGCCAGGAATGCCTCGCTGGTGGTCCTTCCCGAGTTGTTCACGGTGTTGGGCAGTCCCGAGGTGGTCACCGCGGGGGCCCAGTCGGTGCCCGGACCAGCCAGCCAGATGCTCGCCGGCCTTGCCCTGGAACTGCAAATCACTCTGGTCGGAGGCAGCTTGGCCGAGCGTCGTGAGGGCCATCAGCGGCTATCCAACTCCAGCCTGTTGTTCGGACCAACCGGTGAACAGCTGGGGTGTTACCGAAAAATCCATCTCTTCGACATCAACCTGCCCGACCGGGTCAGCTTCTGTGAATCATCGTTTGTCGAACCGGGACAGGATATCGTCGTCAGCGATACTCCAGCCGGCCGAATCGGCCAGGCGACGTGCTACGACCTGAGATTTCCAGAGTTGTTTCGGGCGTTGGTGGAACGCGGGGCCGAGATCATTGTCGTCCCCTCGGCTTTCACACAGACGACCGGACGAGACCACTGGGAGGTGTTGCTGCGGGCCCGTGCGATCGAAAACCAGGTTTTCATCATTGCCGCCAACCAGTTCGGACATCACTCACCAGACCTCTGCAGCTACGGCCATTCGATGATCATCGACCCCTGGGGAACCGTACTGTCGTCAGCCGAAGACGGCGAGACGGTGATCACCGCCGAACTTGACTTCGATCAACAACAAGAAATCCGCACGACACTTCCGGCACTCCAGCATCGCCGTGACCTGCACTAGTCACCGCGAACGAGTCGTTTCGGCCGACGTGAAACCCTCGCCCGGATCGCCTATCCTCGTCAGTCGCGTTCCAGCTGTTCACTGTCCCTGGCTCCCATTCTCCGATCGCCCATGAACGGCGCCCAGATCATGCTCGAGATGCTGGCCTCGGCTGGCGTCCGCTATGTGTTCGGCAACCCAGGTTCGACCGAGTTGCCGTTGACCGACGCGATGGTCACCGACAACCGGCTGGAGTACATCCTGGGGCTTCAGGAAATTCCGGTGATGGGAATCGCCGAGGGTTACGCTCAGGCAACTCGACAACCCGGCGTGGTCAACCTGCACATCAGCCCGGGGCTGGGCAACGGGCTGGGGATGCTCTACAACGCCCATCGCAGCGGGACCCCGTTGATCGTCACTGCCGGGCAACAGGATCGCAGGCTTCGGTTCTCCGAACCAATTCTCTGGGGCGAGATGGTCGACGTTGCCCGGCCATGGACCAAGTGGTCGGCCGAGGTGCAGCGGATCGAGGACATCCCCGCAGCAATGCGACGAGCGATCCAGACCGCCCTCATGCCTCCCACCGGACCGGTATTTCTCTCGATCCCGGTCGACGTCCAACAACAAGAAGCCCCTCCCCTGGATCTCACGCCACCACGACCAATCCACGCCGAAACACGACCTCCTCGAGACGAACTGATTCGTGCTGCCGACATCCTGGCAACGGCCACCAACCCCGCCATCCTCGCCGGCAGCCGGGTGGTTGAGAGTGATGCGATTTCTGAGCTGGTCGCCCTGGCCGAAATGCTCGGCGCCCCGGTGATCAGCGAACCAGGCACCACCCATGGCCGCCTGCCGTTCCCGTGCACCCATCCACTCTCGGCACCTGGACTGCCATTGTGGGCCCCCGAGATTCACGAACGGCTTTCGGAATTCGACGTCCTTTTTGCTGTTGGTCTCGATGTGCTGAGACTCTACGTGCACTACGAACCCGACCGGGCCATCCCCGATCATGTCCGGCTACTCCACCTGGACCACGACCCCTGGGAACTCCGGAAGAACTACCCCACCGAGGTCGCCCTTTGCGGAGGTTTGAAGCCGGGGCTGGCCGAGTTGACTCAACTCCTCGATGAACAACTCGTTCCCGCCCAGCAACAAGAAATTGGCCAGCGTCGGTCTCGTCACGAATCGACCCACGCGGCCAACAGATCCGCCCTCGAAAACCGGGCTGCCGCCGAACTCGACCGTCGTCCCCTGACCCCGCTGGCACTGATGTCATCCATCGCTGCGGCCCTGCCTCCGGATGTCGCCGTGGTCGAAGAAGCGGTGACCACGACCAATACCTACCTGGAACGCCTCGGCGCGATCGCCGACCCGACGGGCTATTTTGGCCACCGTGGCTGGGGACTGGGTTGGGGTCTCAACTGCGCGATCGGAGTGCAGTTGGCCTGGCCCGACCGCCCCGTGCTCGGGGTGATCGGTGAAGGGGCCTCGATGTATGGAATCCAGGGCCTGTGGACTGCAGCCCGGTACAACATCCCCGTCACCTTTGTGATCCCCAACAATGCCCAGTACCAGATCCTCAAGGTCGGTGCTCGCGGAATCGGCTTGCCCAACGCAGCGGAGCAGCAGTTCGTGGGGATGGATCTCGTCGAACCCGAGGTCGATCTCGTCGCGCTCGCCGGGTCACTGGGAGTGGAATCGTGTCGAGTTCACTCCGCCGATGAACTGACAGAGGTGCTCGGAGAGGCACTGGCCGATCCAAGACCTCGACTGATCGACGTTCCCATCGACCGCACCACCCCCGCGACAATGGAATACTGACCAGGACCGGACCGGTCGCCAACGAACTACTCGTCTGGATCCAGGTCATCCAGGATCAGGCCGTCGACATCGCCCAGGTCATCGGGCCCCATCGTGTCGATCTCGGGTTCAATCCCCAGCAGTTCGTTGTCGTACGCCTCCTCGTACTCGCGCACCCGTTCGGCCAACTCGTCGTTCTCGTCGATGGCACTGGACACCTCCAGTTCCCACTCGGTGCTCGCCGACCGCAGTTCATCCAGGTCCAGGGGGAGTTGCAGGATCTTGGCCAACCGGCGACTGACCGCCTCGATACTCGAAGGATTGGTCACGGTCAGGTAATGAGGGATCTCGGCAATCAACGAGACCATTTCAAGTCCCGCCTCCTCCGCGCGGCTCATGAGGTAACTCATGAAAGACCCGGGGCCCTCGTACCCGGTCCGTCTCATCCCGAAACGTTCCATCTCCGACAACAACTCGGGCTTTGAACACGTCGTGTACAGCCTCGGATCACGAGTGTGCGGTACGGCGCCACCGAATGAACCCACGAATAGAATCCGGGTGACTCCCGATTCATGTGCCAGGTGGAACAAACAGTCCGCGAATGTCTGCCACCTGAGATTCGGTTCCTTGCCGATGAACATCAGCAGGTTGTGCTCGTGGCTGGCAAAGAACCGGGTCGATGGAAGTTCGATCGAGGTCACCAATCCGTCCTCGACTCGAATCTCGGGCCGGAACAACGCCGACATCTCCATCGAGCCGGGGAAGTTGTAGATGTAGAACGGATCGGGATCGATCTCGGCGAACGGCGTCGCATCAACCAGGTCCACCAACCGCTGGATCGTCCCGGTCGAGACATCACCACCGTCCATCCACCCGCTGAAGGCCAGCAACATCGTGGCGTCATCCAATTCCGGCCGGCTGGAAAAGGTCAGCAATTCGGCCAGCGAAATCGGCGTTCTCGTGTTCATCCCGCAATTGTAGACCGCCCCGTTCCCACCGGGCAACATCGACGCATCCCGTCGCGTCAGTTCAATCCGCCGGAGTGGAGTCCGAATCGAGGGTCCCGGTGGAGCTCGGCAATATCGCCGACACGAGGAACGGCTCGCGATCGTAACGGCGTCCGTTCAACCATCGTCCGATCCAGGTCGACCGCACCAGGTAATGGTACGTCGTCACGGTCACCAGAAATGTGCCAGCCAGATAAACGATGAATTTCACCGGTACAGGCCATTCGAGATCGCCAAGCCAAAGAGACATCTCGAACTGCACAACAACATGCAGCAGGTAGAGCCAGTAGGCCGAGTCGGAGTAATACCTCACCTTGGGATTGTTTCCCGAGAAATACTCTTCAAAGAAACCGAACCACGCATTCACCAACAACCAGGTGCTCAAAGCGTACAGGTAGAAATAGGCGGCTGACTCCAGTGCGGGCCGCGGGTTGTGAGGATGTAGCGAATCCGGAAATGCAGCCTGGAGCAGCAGGAGATTGACCCACGCACGAGCGTCCTCCGTTCGCTCGGAGATCGGTCTCGACGCCCAGCGTCCCCAACGGGGATCTTCCACCACGCCCAATGCCTGGCATCGCCCGGGAGTCGCAAACTGAAGGGAATCAATGACGTTGCTGTTGAACTCCCCGACCAGCCCAAACGCCTGATCGGAATTGGCCATCGTCTCATTGTGTTCGAGGAACTCCTGAAAATCGTCAGACAGCAGGGCAAACACTGCCCTGCGGACAGAATCGATTTCCGTGTCACCGGAATTCAGCAACCGCTGCCGCAGCATCGGATAATCGCGAACAATTGTCAGGTTCATTTTCGGCTGTGCAACACCGACGCGGTTGCGATGCTTTCCCCAGTCGTCCACCCAGATCGCCGCCAGCCCCAGGGCAATCACCGAGCCAATCGCCATCTTGAGTCGCCAGTGACGCGAAATCCTCGAGATCAACTCGGGGGAGGAATACAGGCACCAACCCACCGCAAAAATGAACCAGTAATTGATCGTGCCCAGCCAGAGTGGCTCGAGTCCACCCGTGGATATCCCAAACCACGTGTCGGCCCAGAACAACAATCCAGCGACCGGCACGGCGAGCACGGGAATACACCACCGCGAGCCAACAACCCATTCGAAAAAGCGTTGCACACGGTGGCGGAACCGTTTGTCACGGTCGAGGACCTTGGCGAACACCAGCCACAACCCGATCGCAATCAGGTAGACCAAGCACAGTGTTTCGAGAAACCAGAAATGGTAGGGCCACTGCCCCCCCCACTTCCCGGGCAGTTCCAGGAAGTGGTTCAACGTGTACTCCCAAACACCAAGCGAGGACTGGATCCGCCCAGTCATGAATCCCCCACGGATCTCCTGCCAGCGGATCAACGGAAAGAGCACGATCATTGACACCACGAATGGCAACAGGACTCGCCAGAAACGATTCCTCACGAAGGACAAAACACCCCGCTTGGTCACCAACAGATTGGCGAAGAACCCGGCGATCACGAAGAACGCCTGCATGCGAAACACATGCACCCAGCCAAAGAAATACTGAAATCCAGTATGTCCCTGCGAATCAGCCCGCGCATTGAAGAAATACTGCGGGAGCAGCAGCCAGGCCACATGAAACACAAGCCCCAGCAACATCATCCAGGCTCTCAGCGCGTCCAGCGAATGGTATCGCACCGAACCACCTGAGGGCCGCCCTCCATCTGCGTTCGCCACAGCTACTCCCACCTGGCTGACGAATCAATCGGCTTTACGATTTTTGGCACCAAGCCACCAGTCGTTAGAAACATCATCGCACACGACAGGGCACTCATTCCACCGCACCAGATTGCCCTAGTCGCGACACAGCGACTTCATTCTACTGCCAGCCGACAGCCAAATTGCTCCAATCGAAATTGAAGGATGTCACATGGATTTTCTGTTTGATCTCTGGATTCCGATCCTGGCATCTGCGGCTGCGGTTTTTGTCGTGAGTTCCATCGTCCACCTGGTTCTGCCAATCCACAAGAACGACTACGCCAGTCTTCCGGATGAGGAAGCGATCCTGGCCGCCCTGCGCGATCAGCAAGTCGGGCCGGGGGAATACTCTTTTCCATTCACCGAATCGATGCAGGAGATGCAAGAACCGGCCACGATCGAAAAATATTCCCGGGGGCCAGTGGGATTCCTGACAGTGATGCCCAGCGGACCTCCCGGAATCGGCAAGAATCTCGTCATCTGGTTTGCCTACTCGATCCTCATTAGCGTATTCGCCGCCTACATCACCTCCTTCCTGGCGATCAATTCACCGCGAGAGGCATTCCGGCTCACAGGCACGGTGGCCGTTCTCGCTTATGCCGCCACTCATATCTACAACTCGATCTGGAAAGCCCAGCCCTGGCAAACGACACTCAAGAACATCTTCGACGGAATCCTCTACGGCCTGGTCACCGCAGCAATCTTTGCCAGCCTGGGCAATTGGGGAGTGTAGAAAGGTCACTGGCAGTCAACTGCTCCTCTTTGCCAAGGCCGTCTGTTGACGATAGTCTGGGTAGGCTGACCCCACCGACTCCCCCGGTTTTCGATGCCCATGCCGTCTCGCCAACCAACCACCGGCTGTGCTGAATTCCGCAGGCAACTGCAACTGACCCGACGGGGATTCCTCCAGGCAGGTGGCCTGGGACTGGGTGGTCTCTCGCTCGCCGATCTGCTCGCGACCGAGNCACAGGCCGCNCCCCGGACCAGTTCCGAACACTCGGTCCTGATCCTNTGGATGCGTGGCGGCCCATCCCAGCACGAAACATGGGANCCCAAGATGGAGGCGCCGGCCGAATACCGTGGNGCCTTCGGNGCCACCTCGACCAACGTGCCCGGGATCGACATCTGCGACATGCTGCCCCGCAGTGCCCAGGTGATGGACAAGTGGTCANTCATTCGCAGCCTGCACCACACCAACGCGGGCCATTCCGCGGGAGACCAGATCCTGTTCACCGGCCACCCNCCGGGCCCCGACCCCACCGTCAATATCCACCCCAGTTGCGGCTCGATCGTCTCCGAACAACTCGGACATCTCACCCCGGAATTGCCCCCCTACGTGATGATTCCCCGCCAGGTCCCCGGCACCGACTCGGCCTACCTCGGTGTCGCCCACAAGCCCTTTGAAACACTGTCGGACCCGGCCACTCACGAGCCGTTCCAACTACAGAATTTCTCTTTGGTCGAGGGCATCAGCGACCGACGATTTGGCGATCGCAAATCGTTGNTGCGGAACTTTGACCGCTTCCGCCGGGGTGTTGACCAGTCCGGGCAACTCGACGCGATCAGCGATTTCCAGAAACAGGCCTACGGAATTCTCAGTTCCGACCGGGCGCGGCGCGCTTTCGATCTCGATGCCGAACCCCGTGCCCTTCGTGAACGCTACGGATTCATCGAACGGTACAACCCCATGGATCCTCGCCGATGCAGTGCCAGNGCCTTCTGTCAGCGACTGGTCCTGGGACGACGACTGGTNGAGGCCGGTGTCCGCCTGGTCACCGTTGACTGCCGCTGGTGGGACACGCACGTCGAGGGGGTCGACTCGATGAANAACGGATTCCTNCCCCGGTGGGACCAGAGTTTCTCGGCCCTGATCGAGGACATGCACGACCGCGGCCTGCTGGAAACGACCATGGTTGTGGCCTGGGGGGAATTCGGACGCACCCCGAAGTTGAATGCGACCAACGGCCGTGATCATTACCCCAATGTCTTCAGCGCCGTGGTGGCCGGTGGACCAGTCCAGGGTGGCCGAGTGGTCGGATCCTCCGACAGCAAGGGAGCCTATCCCTTGAACAATCCCAAGTCGCCACAGGACGTGCTCGCGACTGTCTATCGACATCTCGGAATCGATCCACACAAGCACTACCTCGACCACTCGGGGCGACCAATCGCCACCCTTCCATTCGGAAAACCGATCGAGGAACTCGGTTAGCGGACAANCCACGTGACAGAAGCCAGACGGTTCTCTCGCCGCGAATTNNTNGNCACGGCCTCGGCNGTTGGCCTCCACTTGGCCNATACACGTAGCACTTTGACGGCCGCNGAGGTCACGAACNCCGCCGGGCAGTTGGACAACAACCTTCAGGTTGTCGATCTCACCGACCTCGATGGCCGGTTGCCACTGGAGATCAAGCGATCTCACCAGGTTCTCAGGCAAAGCGAAGACTGGGAACATTCCACCTGGAAAAACCCGGCGTGGCCCAGGGGAGGCGGCGACACGGTGGGTTATCCCTCGGTGGTCCGCAACACCCACGGACCGCGGCCCGACAACAAGTACTACCTCTACTATGCCCACCACGACCCCCGGTCGGGCATTGGCGTCTCTGTCGCGGCAAAGATCACCGGCCCGTTCTCCAAGCGGGTCCAGGTTCCCGGACGAACCGACAACCAGGTGGTGCCAAGTTTCCACGCCTCCTCAAAGAATCCAGACGACCCGTCACACAACTCCAGCCCCTGGGTCCTGTGGAATCCCGAACGCCGACTGTGGTTCATGTATTTCCACTTCTTCAATCACGCCCACGCCGCAACGACAAATTTTCAACCGACCGCGTTGGCAACCTGTCCCGACCTGGCATCACACAAATGGACGATTCACCCTGGCAACGTGGCGGCAACCGTCCCCGCCTGGTTGCCGGTGTTGCCGACCACGAGCCAGAAATGGGCCAACGAAGCCTCCTCCTACAACTCGGTCCATCGGCTTCCGGATGGACGTTGGCTGGGCTTTATCCGTGGCACTTGCAACGACGGACGGCCCACGCAATTGGGTTTTGCCACCTCACGCGACGGCGTCACTTTCGAATACTTCAAGCAGAACCCGATACTGCATGCCGGCGATGGGGGTGGTGGCCGCAAGGGAGTCTATCGCCCGGGTTTTGTCGGCTACCTCGGACTCACCCTCAAGAAAACCCCCCGGTACCTGGTTGCCTGGCAGGAAAGCCACCCCTTTGACGGAGATCCCCGCCTGATCTACGGATACACCCACGATTTCAAGACGATCACGCGAGACCCAAGAGGCCACGTGAAGTGGAAGGGATCAGATGGCGCCATCAGTGCCTGGCGAGAGAGGGACCGATTGTTCCTGTTTGCCGGTAAGCAGGTGCATGAAGTCCAACTGCCAATCAAAACTTCCACCTGATTCATTTTTTGACCATGACACATCCTCCATTGAGCAGACGGCACTTCCTCGGCGGTGGAGTCGCAGCCGCAACCGCGAGCCTCGACTCGCTGAGCCGGGCATCGGCGATACGATCCGCCGGTGAGAAACTCAACATCGCGCTGGTCGGCGTTGGCAAGAGGAGTGTCGGTGGGGTGCTGAACCTGCCACGTGTTGCTCGTGAAAACGTCGTGGCACTTTGCGATATCGACGAACAGTATGCCGGGCCGAATTTCGAAAAGTTTCCCGGGGCCCGCCGCTGGAGCGACTTCCGACGCATGCTGGACAAGCAGAAGGACATCGACGCGGTGGTCGTCAGCACACCGGACCACAGCCATGCGGCAATCGCCATCGCCGCCATGCGACACGGCAAACACGTCTACTGCGAGAACCCCCTCGCCCGCACAATTGGCGAGGTTCGCCGGATGCGAGCGGTGGCCCGGGAGACGAAGGTTGCCACGCAGATGGGGAACCACGGGACCTACGAACCAACGTTTCGCAGGGCCATCGAGATTATCCAGTCCGGGGCAATCGGACAGGTGACACAGGTTCACACCTGGTCGGACCGCCCACTTGCATTCTGGAAACAATCGATTGCCCGGCCTGCAGAACGACCTCAGACACCGGATCACCTCAATTGGGATCTCTTCCTGGGTCCCGCCCCGACTCGGCCCTATCACCCGATTTACCACCCATTCACATGGCGAGGCTGGTGGGACTTTGGTACCGGCGTCTTGGGTGACATCATCTGCCACACGGTGAACATGGCTTACCTGGCGTTGGATCTCCAGTACCCCACACGAGTCTCGACTCGATCCGAAGGACTGATGGCGGAAACGGCCCCGAAATGGGCAGAGATGGTCTACAAGTTCCCTGCCCGAGGCGAGCGACCACCGGTGACGGTCACCTGGTACGAATCGGGACGCAAACCGCCCATTGCACTCGCCCTGGGCGAGACGCTACCGAACAACGGAGCACTGTTGATTGGTGACAAGGGCCGATTACTGCAAACCGACATGTACGGTGCCTTCTACAAGCTGTTGCCCACCGAAAAATTTTCCGAATACATTCCACCGGCGCCGACCCTGCCCAGGGCAAGAAACAGCCACCAGCAGGAGTGGATCGATGCGGCCAAGACCGGGTCCTCCACGATGTCCAATTTCGAGTACGCCGGCCGACTGACCGAAGCCTTCCTGGTCGGAAACGTCGCCCTACGAACCGGCCAGACTCTGGAATGGGACGGTGAAACAATGAAAGCGAGAAACTGCCCCGAGGCCGAACGGTTCGTACATCCCGTGTACCGCAAGGGCTGGTCACTGGATTGAGCCTTCGGGCTTTTGACACGAGTCAACTGGAGCGTTATCACGGAGGAAGCTGAAATGGTCCAGCACCTCCCAAACGACCTCGACCTGGAGTCCGACGGATGTCTCGACACATCAACGCCCGATTCACCACGCTCGTCCTGGCCGGGTTCCTGTTCTCCATAACACATCTTCCGGCCCAGGAAAAAACACCAGCCAAGCCAACTCAGCCGACCAACCGGCGGATCCGGGTCGATGACCAGGATCGCGTGCAAACCCTCGTTCGGGAGGGCGAGAAACTCATCAAGTCTGGCCAAGCGACACCGTTTGCCAAGTTGCAGACCGGACTCAACCGAAACAGTTGCAAGGTCAAACTCGCCAAGCCCTCGACGAAGGCTCTCGCCGGAGCCGATTTGTACCAGCGATCTCAGCAAAGCGTGCTGGTCATCAGCAGCCTCTATTACTGCAACCGCTGCACCAAGTTGCACGCCACGCTGGCCGGAGGTGTGGTGATCGGATCCACCGGAGAAGTGCTGACCAACGATCACGTGGTCCGGGGCAAGCCCGACCAGAAACGTGAGACGATCGTCGCCATGACCGCCGATGGCACCGTGATTCCGGTCCGGGAAATCCTGGCCTCCAGCCGTCGAGACGACCTCGCCGTCCTGCGACTCGACACCAAGGGACTGAAGTCTCTTCCGGCGCTGCCGCTGGGCACCAACCCGCGACCGGGCAGCCCGATCCGGGTGATGAGTCACCCGGACAAACATTTCTATCATTTCAGCGAGGGGATCATCGCCCGGTACTTTGCCGAAGCCGGCTCGACCGGGCGGACCGAGGTGATGTCGATCACCGCCGACTACGGCCGTGGCTCGAGCGGATGTCCCGTGCTGGATCTCAACGGCAACGTCGTCGGACTCGTCTCACGCACCTCCTCGCTCTACTACCGCCAGACCAGCAAGAAGCAGGAAAACCTGCAGATGGTCTTCAAGCTCTGTGCCGCCGCTTCTCAGATCACACCACTGGTGGGCGGAAAACCACGCCCACGGGTGGTGGGAACCCCGCGACCCAAGGCGTCACCCGAGACCGCAACCTACCGGGCCATCGAGACACAACTGCAGGTGCGAAGACGCGGCACACTGGTTTTCGCCCGGCCCACCGAGGCTGGCGTGGATCGCCTGGAGGCGTTCCTGAAAAAGTATCCGAAGTCGGCGCATCGCGAGGAAGCTCTGTACGTACACGGCCTCAGCCTGTGGATGCTGAAGAAGTACGACCAGGCCGCTGTGGCCTACCGGGTGCTGCTCGACAGTTTTCCCGAAGGCAAACACACTCGACTGGCCCGGATCCGAGAGGCCGCTGCCCTGCTGTTCTCCGATCAGCCACAACCGGCCTTGGACCGACTCGATGAACTCATGGCAGACCACCCGGATACGCCCGAGACATACGGTCGCGAGCGGGCCCATGCCCTGGTCCTGCTGGGCCGCCAAAAAGAAGCTCGCGACTTCATGGACCATGTCGAGTCACAGATGCTCGCCGCCGGCAAGGACCGGCTGGTGCCACGGATGCAAATGCAGTTCGCGCCTCTGAGAATGGTCGGGCGTCCCCTCAAGGCATTCAAGGTGGCCCGCCATGGGGCCGATGGGCAGATCGACTCCTCGGCACTCAAGGGCCAGGTCGTTCTCGTCGACTTCTGGGCAACCTGGTGCCGACCGTGCGTGGCCGAATTGCCTCACCTCAGAGAAGCCCACGAGAAGTTTGCCGACCGTGGTTTCCAGATCGTCTCGATCAGCCTTGATGACAACCAGAAGTCGCTCGATTCGTTCATCGCCCGAGAGAACATGAACTGGATTCACCACTACGATGGCAAGAAATGGAAAAATGAGATCGCGGTTCTCTTCGACGTTCACAGCATTCCGATGAACCTGCTTGTCGACCGCCAGGGCATCGTCCGTGCAGCCAACCTGCGAGGCGCCGCCGTCGTGCGTCGTGTCGACGAATTGCTCAAGGCGTCGCCAAAGACCGCTCCGAAAAAGTAGTCCCGGCCCGGTCGACTGCATGAACTCGACAGACATCACGCGAAGTCAGCTGGCAAGACCGGGCGAACTGGCGGTCGTGCTGATCGACGTGCAGCCGCAATTTGTCGAGAACATGCACGGTGCCGCCGAACCGGTGCTGGCTCGTCTCGAACAATTGCTGATCATCTGCGAATGGTTCCAACTTCCCGTGCTCGCAACCCTGGAAGAACCAATCGATCGAAAAGGACACCTGCACGATCGACTGCAACCGCTCTTGCCTCCCACCGCCGTGACAGCCACCAAGCAGTCCTACGCGATCAGCGGGGAACCCCGGATCGTGGATGCCCTGGCACAACTCGACCGACCTCGCATGGTCGTGGCCGGATCCGAGACGGATGTCTGCGTGCTGCAGTCGGTCCTGGGATTGATTGAACTGGGCTACGACGTGTTTCTGCTAGAGGATTGCCTGTTCAGTTCCGAATCGCACACCGACCCGGCCGTGTCCAGAATGCGACAGGCCGGTGCCATCCCCTGCACGTACAAGATGTTGTTTTATGAACTGCTAGGAACCGACGATCCACTCGTCTGGCAAACACAACAGGAACAAGCAACGCGTCGCGGTTTTGTCGCCCCGGAATCACTGCCACCAACCGCATGACGTGTGGCTAGCCCAGGGCCCCCGAATCAGACAGGTAGCGATCGGCCGTCTGGCGATCAATCCGCCGTTCACTCAATAGCCGACGGATCGACTCGTCGAGCGGCATCATCCCGACATCGCGCCCCGTCTGGATACTGTTGTCGATGGACTGAAGTTTGCCCATGCGGATCGCGCTGGCGATCGCCGAGTTGGTCAACATGATCTCCAGGGCCAGGTGCCGCTTCTCCCCCGGCTGCACACTGGGCAACAGGTGCTGACTGACCACCGCTCGCAGTCCCAGGGCCAACTGGGCACGGATCTCCCCCTGTACATCGTTGGGAAACAGGTCCGTGAACCGGGACACCGCCCCCTTGGCGTCCCGGGTGTGGACCGTCGAATAGACCACGTGTCCGGTCTCGGCCGCGGTCAGTGCCATCTGGGCGGTTTCTCGATCTCGAATCTCTCCGACCAGGATCACATCGGGATCCTGCCTGAGCCCGTACTTCAGCCCGTCGGCAAACGAACCGACGTCGACTCCGACCTCGCGCTGGGTGACAACCGAGCCAGCCAATCGCGGAATCAAGTACTCCACGGGTTCCTCGATCGTGATGATCCGACGCCCCCCCTGCCGGTTGATCAAGTTGATGATCATCGCCAGTGTCGTCGACTTGCCCGATCCGGCGACACCCGAGATCAACACCAGGCCGTTTCTGACGTCTGCCAATCGCGAGGCGATGTCGGCGGGAAACCCGGCCCAGTCGAAACTGGGAATCTCCGAGGGAATCAGTCGAAAACACCCCCCCACTTCACCCCGACTGAAAAACAGGTTCGCTCGAAACCGCCGGGTCTGATCATCCACCGGCAACTCGAAAGAGAAATCCACGTTCTGGTCGGACAGGAACCGCCCGTGCACATCGTCGGGACACAATCCTCCCAACAGGTCCTTGGCCTGGCTCGCCGACACCACCTCCTCACTGATCTGTTCCAATTTGCCGTGAATTCTCAACACCGGTGGGTAACCGGGAACCACGTGGAGATCGGCAGCCTCTGTCTCGATCGCCGACTGCAACCAGGTACGCAGCGGTTCTCCACAATCGAGGCTCGGTGGAGGAGTCGTCATGGAGTCGCCCCGGTTGACCGTGTCCGTGCCAGTCGAGGTCTGAACTGGAAGGCGTACAGCCGACAATCCCTCATGTGAAATCGCAACCGGACCGGCGTGCCAGCCAGTTGTGACACATCACCGGTTCCTCGCCACGCCACCGGCATCCGAACCGAGTTGCCGTTGATGACGCGAGCCTCGGATCGAGAAAAACCGGCGATCGGCAAACCGTCGGTATCGAGCAGTTCCACCTCGACAGCACCACCCCCGCTGGTTTCGACATTCAACTCCAAGCGGTCACCACGGAACCGGACCGGCGGAGTGGTCAATGTGCCTCCGTCGAAGCCTACATCAGCCGATACAAATCCGTCGAGCCGCAAAACAGCCCGGGCAATGCCACTTTGCTGTTTGCCACCGGGCGAGGCTGGATCGATCACGCCGTTGTGGTCCCGGTTGTTTCCGGCGTAGTAAACCCACAACTCGTCACCCATTCGAACCGGGTTGGGCATCACCCAGACGTAGCGGGAATCGAACTGCCCATCCCGGCCATTCGCCATAAACGGTCGCCGGTGTCCCAAACGCCGGAACTGGCGACCATCACGACTGACGGCCAACTGCACATCAAGATTCGCAGGCCCGAGGCCCTTTCCTGGCGACCGATCCTGCCAGTGCCAGTGGGCCTGGGAGAGCATGATGGTGACATCGGGAGCTTCCGCGTAGGGAAACACACAGGCCCCATAAAAATCCATCGGCGGCTGTCGACCCGGGGTCTTGTGAGTGGCCCGATCACGGGCATCCGGAGCCATGACAATCGATTCGTTGGACCATTTCCCCAGCTTCAAGTCCCCGGTTTCCAGCCGGCGAACCGTTCGATATCTCCGTTCACGATCACGATGGTGTGCCCAGAACCGGGTGAACATCGCGTACCGCTTCACCGCCGGGTCCCAGTACACGATGCTCTGCGTGTCGTGTCCCCCGGGACCGGGATGAGGTTTCGAGAAAAGCGACCAGTTCAGCCCGTCGGGTGAACTGTGCATGTGAAATTCCCCCGTGGGATAGACCTTGGCCTGGGTCTTGTATCGGTGCCTGGCCGGTGCCTGGGGATCTATCCAGACGGCACAACCGCCGATCTTGCCTGGAATCACAATGTTGTTTTGTTTTGACCCACCCACCGCGTGCAAACCGAGCTTCGGCTTCACGAAATGCAGCCCGTCTTCTGACTCGGCATACGCCACCATCCGAAGATGATCGTATGGCCCAGGCCCGGTCACCTTGACCAGGTCGTACCAGACACGAACCTTGCCCCGGTCATTGAGAACACTCGAATAGACCGCCACATGACAGTCTCGTTCCCACGGCTGATCGGCGGAAATCAGCACCCGGCCATCGCGACGAGGTGAGTGCATCGTCAGCATCACGTTGCGACTCGCCTCGATCAATTGCCTGTCGAGAAACAGCTGCTTCCGGCCACCGATGTCTATGGGTTGGCTGTCCAGGCCGGGTGGAGCCGCGGTCAGCGACGACACCGCCACCACCACCAGCAACACGATCCCAAGAATCACACCGGTATGTCTCACCATGGTTTTCTCGCCCCCCGGGCACACCACCACCGCCATTCCTCGCCGACAGCCCAACGTCTCAGGCCAGCAATTCGGGAACCACTTTGCCCCCGATGTCGGTCAACCGCTGGTCCCGTCCCTGGAACCGGTAGACAAGCCGTTCGTGGTCAATTCCCAGGCAGTGCATCACCGTGGCCTGCAGGTCGTGCACGTGGACGGGGTTCTCGACGACGTTGTAACCAAAGTCGTCGGTTGCTCCGTGCGTGACTCCACCTCGGATCCCTCCACCGGCCAGCCAGGCATTGAAACACCGTGGATGGTGGTCGCGTCCAAACGTCGCCGACAATTCACCCTGGCAATAGGTCGTCCGTCCGAACTCGCCGCCCCAGATTATCAACGTCTCGTCCAACAATCCGCGCTGCTTGAGATCGCGTAGCAACGCGGCTGTCGGTCGATCGACTTCCGCACACTGTTTCGGCATTCGGTTCTTGATGTCGCTGTGCATGTCCCAACCTCGCTGGTACAGCTGCACGAACCTCACCCCTCGCTCGATCATCCGTCGTGCCAGCAGGCAATTGTTGGCAAAGGACACCTTGCCCGGCTGCGTCCCATACAACTCGTGAATGTGCTTGGGCTCACCAGAGAGATCCATCAATTCCGGAACGCTTCGCTGCATGCGATAAGCCAGTTCAAACGAATCAATCCTGGCCTCGATTTCCGGATCTCGAANCACNTCGAGCCGNCGACGATTCAGGTCNTTGATTCCACGNATCANNCGTCCGCGNGTGCCNCGATCNATTCCGTCCGGNTTGGACAGGAACAGGACCGGATCGCCNTGCGACTGGAACTGAACGCCCTGGTGACGGCTGGGCANNAANCCACTGTGNTAATACCGGGAAATCACCGGTTGCCCCTTGGTGCCCGAGAGCAGGACCACGAAGTCGGGCATGCTCCGGTTCTCACTGCCCAGCCCCCACGAGACCCACGATCCGACACAGGGCCGGCCCGGCCGACCGGCACCGGTCTGCAACATGTTCACCGCCGGATCGTGGTTGATCGGCTCGCTGTGTAACGAACGCACGATCGCGATTTCGTCACACATCTTTGCCAATTCCGGCATGTGCTGGTTGAGAACCTGTCCNGATTCGCCACATTGCCGAAACTGCATCGGCGATGCGGCAATCTGCAACTGTTTCTGCTTGCGGGTCATCAAGGTGATCCGCTGTTTGCCTCGGATCTCGGCCGGCAATTCCTGNCCGTTCAGCGCTGCGAGTTTTGGCTTGGGNTCGAAAGTGTCAATGTGCGATGGACCACCGGCCATGAACAGGTAAATCACCCGCTTGGCCCGCGCCGGAATATGGGTTGTCTCCAAGGCGCCCGGGCGGCTGACAATCGGAGCCGCTGCCAGGTTGTCTTGCAGCAGTCCGGCCAGAGCAGCAGCTCCGAGACCACCGGACGTCCGCGCCAGGAACTGNCGACGCGGCGAAACAAGTCGAGACGGTGTTGATGCCAGGGGCAATACCGGAGACGTCATATTGTTCATTCCCTCGTGATCGCCTCGTCAAGGTTCAGCAAAACATTGGCCACACTGATCCAGGCAGCCAACCTGGCTGGATCAAGGCCCTTGGCGTCAACGGATCCCTGAGANACCAGGGCCTGTGCGGCCTTTGCATCCTGTTGAAAGTGTTGCAGTTGTTCCGNGAGGATTCGTCCCAGGATTTCCTGCTCGGGCTTGTCCGGTCGTCGACCGACCACGATTCGAAACCCCTGGTCCAACATCAACTCCGTTTTTTCTTCGCCCATCCGCAATATTCGAACCGCCAGGCCATGAGCGGCCTGGACAAACGTCCGTTCATTCAATGTCACCAGTGCCTGCAACGGNGTGTTGGTTCGTGGCCGTATGACGGTACAGATCTCACGCGTCGGCGCATCGAATATCTGGAAACTGGGATACGTGGTCGTCCGCCGCCAGAAGGTGTAAATCCCGCGGCGATACAAGTCTCGACCACTGCTTTGTGGCCATTTCCAACGGCCCTTGTCGCTGTAATACCCCTCGGGTTGATACGGGTAGACACTCGGCCCACCAATCCGATCATCAAGCAGTCCGCTGGCAGACAACGCCGTGTCNCGGATGGATTCGGCCGTGAGCCGAAATCGATTCTGACGGGTCAGCAGCCGGTTGTACGGATCCCGTTTTCCGGTGACCGGNTCAAACCGTGACGCCTGGCGATAGGTCGCCGACATGACGATCTGCTTCTGCAACGCCTTGACATTCCAACCGATCCTCATGAATTCGACGGCCAGCCAGTCCAGCAACTGCGGATGAGTTGGAAAATCCCCTCGCACTCCAAAATCCTCGGGAGTCCGTACCAGCCCCGTGCCAAAGAACCGGGTCCAGAGCCGGTTGACCGCCACCCGGGCCGTCAGGGGATGCTCGGGATCGACCAACCAACGGGCCAACCCGAGACGATTCCGAGGAGCGTCTTCCGGCAACCCCTTGAAGATCGCCGGNACATTCGGTTGGACACGAGTCCCCTTTTGCTGGAAGTCGCCCCGCACCAGGAGAAACGCCGGACGACGTTCGGCCATCTCCTTCATCACCATCGTGGACGGTGTCCTGGTTTTGATTCCAGACTGTCGATCGGTCAATGACTTGTGGCGTTTGTTGAGAGGGGCAAACACCTTGCGGGCCGGTGTGTACCCGAAACGGATGAAGTGGTTGGCCAGGCTCGTCNTCTGCTTCTTGTCACGTCGATCGGGTTCGAGTTCAACCAGTTTCCGAATGTCCTTGGGAAGTTTTTCGAGAAGGTGTTTCTTGGCGTGAGCTTCCCAGTCGGCCTGCGTATCGAAGTACCCGTCGTGGTCCTTGCCTGTCGGTTTTGCCGGTGAAGACTGCTTCGAGGATGGAGCGGCGGAGGGCAGCTTCACCTTGGCCAATTCCGTGGCAATCGTCTTGTCCAAANCCTCCAGATCCTTCTCGATTTNTCGCAACTCGGCCTGCTGTTGCGGGGTCGACAGGACGAGCAACGGAGGCAGGGGGATGTCGTGTCCCTGGGCCCCCTTCTCACCGTCAACGCTGTTGAAAAACGCGTAGAAGCTGTAGAACTCCTCCTGCGAGATCGGGTCGTACTTGTGCTCGTGACATTGTGCACAACCAAGAGTCAGCCCCAGGAACACGGTGCCGGTGGTGCTGGCCCGTTCGACCGCGTACACCACCTGGAACTCCTCAGGGTCCGAGCCGCCCTCCTCGTTGTATGTCGTGTTCCGATTGAAACCGCTGGCGATCCGTTGCGACATGCTGGCATGCGGCAACAGGTCGCCGGCAACCTGCTCCAACGCAAAGCGGTCAAACGGCATATTGGTGTTGAACGCATTGATCACCCAGTCGCGATACAACCACATCGATCGGTTGCTNTCGTTCTCGTAGCCATTGGTGTCGCCAAAACGGGCCAGGTCCAACCANGTCTGCGCCATCCGCTCGCCATAGTGCTGGGAACTGAGAAGTCGGTCGACAACGCGTTCGTAGGCCNGGGGACTCTGATCCGCCACAAACCGATCGATTTCAGCCGGGGTGGGTGGCAAACCAGTCAGATCCAATGTCAGCCGCCGGATCAGGGTCTTTCGCTCGGCTGGCGGCGAGGGCTCCAGGCCAGCCTTTTCAATTGATCCCAGCACGAAACGGTCAATCGTATTGAGAATCCAGCCATCGCGTTTCACCTTGGGAACGGTCGGACGAACCGGCGGCACAAAGGACCAGTGGACCGTGTAATCGGCTCCCTCGGAGATCCAAGCCNTCAACAGTTGGACCTCCTGGTCGGTCAACTCCAGTTTGCTCTCCGGTGGTGGCATCCGCTTGAGCGGATCACGGCTGGTGACCCGTTTCATCAACTCACTTTGATCCGGCCGGCCGGGAACAATCGCTGTGCCAACCGCGTTCTTGGCCAGATCCAATCTCAAGTCCGTGTCATGCTCACTCGCACCGGGACCATGGCATTTCAGGCACTTGTTGGCCAGCAGCGGTCGAATTGTCCGAGAGAAGTCGATCCGGGGCTCCTTCTCCAACTTGTCCGCTGCACGAACAGGCCCGGTCAACAGCGTCATCGCGACACAAACGGCGCTGGTCACAACATGGGATCGGCAAATCACACCTGGACTCCGGTCAATGACGACCGATTGGGACAACGGATCAGGCTCTCAGTATACGATGGTCGTTCCGGTGAGGCGACTGCCGCGTGGGTNCGGCCAAACAGTTCGAAATGGTCGCCGGACTTTTCACCGGAACNGGAATGCCGAATAATACGTGCCTGANCGACCGGCCCGGTCAATCCCCTCTCAAAAGGAACTCGTTGTGATTCGATTCCCTTCACCATTCACCGGTTGTCACGCGTGGCTTGTCTCCGGGTTCCTTTTCCTCAGTGCAGCCTGCAGCACTCCCCTGGTGGCCCAGGCACCAGTGTTCAAAAACGTGACCGAAGCCTCCGGTCTCAAGGTGTCCACCGACGCCGCATGCTGGGTCGATCTGGACAACGACGGTTGGGTTGACGTGTGCGGCTCGGGAGGTGTCTGGAAGAACAACGGTGGCAAGACATTCACCCGGGTCGCTGATGTTCCGACCTCGGTCGCGGCCGACTTCGACAACGACGGCCTGGTGGACCTGTTCTCCTGGTCCGCCCGGCGGCTGTATCACAACGATGGAAAGATGAAATTCAGTCCCATCGAGTTGCCCAAGTTGCCACCCTCAGTTTCCCGGGGTGCCTGCTGGGGCGATTTCAACGGAGACGGATTCGTCGATCTCTATGTCGGGGGATACGAGGACTGGGGCAAGGGCATCACCTGGCCGTACCAGATCCTCATCAATGAAAAGGGCAAGACGTTCAAGTTGGCACAGTCCAAGAGCCAAACTCGAGCCAGGGGGGTCACCGCGTGCGACTTCGACCAGGATGGTGACCTGGACGTCTATGTCTCGAGCTACCGCCTCCAGCCCAATCTCCTCTGGACCAACGANGGCAAGGCGGGCTTCACCGAATCGGCCAAGGCATTCGGAGTGATCGCCACATCGGCAGGATTNGGCGGAGGGCACTCGATCGGATCCGCCTGGGGCGACTTCAACAATGACGGATTGATCGATCTGTTCGCCGGAAACTTCGCACACGTGGACGGTCGTGGCAACCAGCCCAAGTCGCGTTTCCTCCAGAANCTNGGNGCNAAGCANGCCTACAAGTTCAAGGACCTGGGTCCCTGTGGTGTGCACTACCAGGAATCGTACGCGACCCCCAGTGCCGGAGACTACGACAACGACGGAAACCTGGATGTGTTCTTCACGACGGTCTATGGCACCGCGTCGTTTGGTCGCAAAAACAACCCGGTCCTGTTCCGCAACAACGGCCAGTTCGCCGTGACCGATGTCACCGCGGCNGCCGGNCTGGCNGGACTCCCACCGACCTACCAGNCNGCCTGGGCCGACTACAACAACGACGGNGCGTTGGANCTNCTCAGCGGNGGAAANCTGTTCCAGAANACGACNCGNGACAAGGGCTGGCTGGGNGTCCGCTTGCAGGGCGACGGCGGCCAGGTGAATCGTTCGGCCGTNGGAGCCCAGGTCCGAATCACCATCGGCAAGAANACNCANACGCGGCAGATCGAGGCNGGGACCGGCGAAGGGAACCAGAACGACNTGCGGCTACACTTCGGACTCGGCGATCACAAGGATCCCGTCACGCTCGAGATCCTGTGGCCGAACAAGAGNCNNCAGGTGGTCAAGAACGTTCCACTGGGCAAGATTGTCACCTACACCTACAGCCCGGCAAAATGAGATTGAAGACGACGTGCCCACCGCGATTGTGTGCGTTGGCAACCCGNACCGGGTGACAACGGGCTCAGCGATCGGCCCAGTCGGAAATCACTCCGGTGAAATGCCGGGCGAANTGGTCCGACCCCGACTGGNCCCAGTGTCCGTCGTATTTCAACCAGTGGTCCCGGATCTCNCCGGCGGACTGNCCCTCGAACGCCTCGGCACCGTCAATAAAGTCGGCGCCAAGGAATTCGGCAAACGCCCGGGTCTCTTGAGATGGTGGCAGACCATCCAGTAACCGCTCTCGCGACGGAACGGCGATCACCAGCGAACGGATCTGGCGTGCGGCNAGAAAACTGCGAATGACCTCCAGGCGACGACGGATGTGTGGCGGAAACTTTGCCGATTCGGTCACCTCGTCCGGAAGATCCATTTCGGTCACGCCCAGAGACTTCTTGATCCCGTGCCAGCACAATCGGCTCAAAACCGGCTGAAAAGATCGCGGCATCCGGGGGCGGNCCCGCAGTATCTGTTCCAATACGACGGTGTTCACGATCGGAGAACCAAACACGGGGGCAAAATATGGTCTGGCATCTTCGAANGTCATTGGCAGACTGTCCGACTCGACTGGAATCCGCCCCACGGACATACACGCGTATCCACCCGGCGCGTTGAAGAAACTGCGATCATCGGAAATGGTGAAACCGCGACGGAGATTGCCTCGAAAGACAGCAAAAACGACGCCATCCAGTTCATACTTCTCTTTCTCGATCACGCCGGTCAGGACACTGCACCAGTTGACGAGCCCCCCGGCATAAATCGAGAAGTTCATCAGTTCCAGCGGACGGTTGTGGCCGTCAGCCCGATCCTCCACGGCATCCGGCCAACTGCGTTCCAGGTACAGTCCGGCGGTAAACGAATCGCCAAAGACGGCCAATCGCTTGCGTTGAGGCTCGAGCCGCTTCGGATGGAAATCGTCCCTGTCGGAAAACCCCGCGTTGTTGCCTCGTACGGTTGCCACCGCCTCGATCTCACCATTGGTGCCCATGCAGACCATTCGACGAGGGTTTCGGGTCAGCCGGTACCCGAGGATCGGATCAAACTCCATGGTCGATCCGTCACCCGTGTGCTCCCAGTACCACACGGCGTCCGGATAAATCAGGCTTTGCTGGTACAGCAACGTGGCCACCGCTTCGCAGGCGACGAACACGCCCAGCCCAATCAGAACAGCTCGGACCACTTTCCGGCGACGCGTCGGCCTGGCGTTTCTGGGAACCGAATCGGACTCGGGGGCACTGCTGTTCACCAGGTGCATCTCATACGACAAACCGTTGCCACACCATTTCCGGCCCAACCCCGCGATAATAACCGTCGGCCTCGGAGATCATCAATCCCGGCAAGTCGCTCGACTCGGGCCACGCACGCAACCCCGCGTCCGACAATCGCAACCGCAATTCCCGCCCCTCTTTCCCGGCCCATGTTTCACACGAACTGTTACCGAGCCCGGCTGTCACCGCACGGACCGGCGACTGGTTTTTACGGGAGCCGTTGACCGACGGCTCGCGAGACAACATCCGGCTCATCACGCCCCGGCTTTCTCAACCACGCTGGCCCAATGCAGGCTCATTCGGTCGGGAGTCCCCGCGTACCAGGCAAGCAACCAATCATTGCCTCGCCTTCGAATCACGGGATGGCCGAAACTCCACTTTCCCATGTCCTCCCAGAACTCGGCATAATCGATGTCCTCCCGCCCCTGGGTAATCGCGGCCCGCTCATCATGGACGTGAACCACCAGGCGAACCTCCTCGGGCCAGGTGTGGCCACCGTCAGCCGATTGCCACAGAGTGATCGTGCCGGGTTGTCCGCGATCCACAACACACGCCAGGATCCGACCATCCGCTGCCACGGCGCAAGCGGCAATCTGTCCGGGGATGGCGGTCTCAACAGGTTCCCCAACCGCCGTGGCCCCGTCGTTGATCGAAGACTGCAGCATATGAACGTTCGTGTCCCGTTGTTCCTCGCGATTGTGAGTCCAGAACATCGCGACGAACTCGCCCGGTTTCTCCGTCGGACAGAGCCTCTGATCCCAGTAATATTTTTCCTGCTGAGGATGCTGGGCAACCTGCCACGGATCACTGAAGGAACAACCCCCGTCGCGGGAAATCGCCAGCCACGCCCCCGGCTCGACTGGTGCCGGGTCATCAAACTCCTTGAAACTCTCGAATCCACAGGCGATGGTCCCGTCCGACCAGCGAAGAATCGGACCGGTGACGGCACAACCGGTCAGGCCCGGCGTCGACAACTCCTGCCACTCCCCCCAGGTCTCCCCCTCGTCTTCCGACGAGCAATACAAAAGTCGAGTTGGCAGAATGCCCTCGGTTTCAGGGTTGAACAGCGGACGCTCAGGAATGCTGCGGTTGATCCACGTCGTGAACAACAACAGGCGGCCCGGTTCTGCTTCGACCATTTCTGCCGCCAGGAACGAACCGGGAACCCCCTCCCACGCCGTGTCAAACTCGTGGGGCAACCGTTGCCATGTCCCGTCACCATCATGAGATTGCGCGAGAGCGATCGTGTTTGTTGCGGTGTGTTTCCCAGGGCCGGACTGCCAGCCGGCAAGCCAAGTCCCCGACTCGAGTGAAACGAGACTGGTGACATACGCGACCGCCTCGGCGTCCGTGGCCCCGGTCGCGTCAAAGATCAATCCCTGCGACTTGATGGCCAACGCGGGACACCAACGGTCATTGGAGCGTTCATCGGTTCTCATTGAAAACGGGCATCCCTGAAAAACAATTCCGCAGTTGAACGCCACATCACCGACCGGCAAGGCTGCTGACACCCCTGACACCAACTTGAAGGCTGTCTCGGTCACACCCGACAATTCTGCAGAACCTCCCGTCCAAGGCGGTGACCAGCAGAGAATTGTCTCCGCCGGAGGTTTACCGAACCGGGCGCATCAAGCTGATTTCGCCAATTTTGACATTGCCTCCAGACATCTTGAGGAAGATCGGTCCGGCCGAAGAGATGTTCGTCATCTTGTGTTGATACTTTCCAACCAGTGCGGATGCACGTTCATCGTACCCGTCAAACCCCGCATACACTTCAACGTCCCGGGGGCCGAAAAAGAACGTGTACCAGATATTCCGCTTGGCGCTTCCTGGCACCTCAACATCGAACCATCTGCCGGGCAGACGTTTTCCATCCTGGTGCCAGTAGGTCCTCAGGGCATCGGTTTTCTCGGCGGAATCCGAAAAGGCATGGGTGAACCAGAATCCTGAGTCGCGAATGCTGATGGGAACAACACCAGTTCTGATTCCACACTCAAAGGACGCTTTCCGGCCGGCATCTAGCATGGCGATGTGTGCCCGCAGTCGGTAGCGGCGGTCTCCCGTGCCGTTCAGGAGGTCATCGAACCGACTCATCGACACAAGCGTGGCATTGGGTCTCTGTCCAATCACCAGCCAGCCGTCACGGACCCTGGGAAGCGTGCCACTGCTGCCGGATGTGGCCTCGGTCCATTGCCTGTCGTCCAAATGCTCGCCGGAAAAATTGTCCGTGAGCACGCCCGGTTTCACTGCTGGCTCATCCAAGATCTTTTCCAGGCGAATGTCATCCCAGATTACGGGTTTCCCTGCGCCTGCTATGGGCCAGTTGAGGGTTGTCCTGATGGAAACAACTGCCGTATCGGCCCCAGGCGGCGCCGTGAATGTTGTTCCCAGTGAAATCCATTCCCCCTCGCGGTCGGCTTTACCCAGTCGCCGATAATTGGGTTCCGACCAGAGCGATTTGCCCGACGATTTGAACCGCACGTCGGAACTGAAAAGCCGCCTCCCGGGTTCAAAAGGAGACGCATATCTTCCTCGAACAGCCAGCTTGTACCTTGTCCCCGCCTTCACCCGGATACTTTGTGAGAGTGTTCCGGTGCCATGCGCGGAAAAACGGCCGCTTCGAGGACTTTCGGTCATGACCTTGATTGCCCCGCTTGTTTCCCAGGACGACAGGTCCCCCGTCTCAAAGCCCCCGTTGGCCAGCAGGTTGGCCCGTTCGGGATGGCTCAACACGAATAGCTGGGTCTGGGCCGATTTGTTCAGAGAAGTCCCACGTGTGAACTTCTTCCAGAAGGCGAGAGCTTCTGCTCGCCCCCCCTTGGCAAGCAGGTGGACTGTTATCTGGTCACACAATTCGTCAAGCATGGTGCGCATGTCGCTGAATTCAGTGACATGCGCGAAATAGGACATGTAATTGGCCGTTGTCGCGACCTGGTTCACACTGGGATAGGCGCGCAACCGTCTCAGGAATGCTGCTTTCTTGTCCTGCAGTCGGGCAAGTTCTTCCGCCAATGCCGTCGCGTTTTCAACCGACACCGCAGCTTCGGTGAAGACCTTCTCGTCGCAGAGCGTGAACTTGATCCTGCCCAGCAGGAATGTCCGGAAATACTCCCAGGCGTCCGCCACACGTGTCACTCTGAATTCATCTGCCTCCGTGGTGACCGCCTGCTTTGCCGTGGCAATCTGCTTATCCAGAAAGCTGACATCATCCAGCGAGTAGTGGTCAAATTCATCGTGGTCTTCCAGCCAACCCACCCACTGGTACCCCAGGAATCTGCGGTTGGCGCCTCTCCGTTCATAGACTTGCTCAAGCCGGTCCCAGAATGCCTTCATGGGTTGAGACCCGGCCCCGAACCAATCTCGGCAAAACTCCGACATGATCTCGTCGGGGTCGGCATTCACATTCCACATCAGTTCCTGCATGTAGCGGTATTTCGGACCGTCAAACGACCAGTTGCCGCCGACTTCTGACACATGAGCGATGGCTCCCAGTTCGTCGTGTCCCCACTTCAGGAAATCGCGCATGGCGTGCGGAAAGTGGCGGAAACCGACGAATGAGTTGCCATAGGCGTAGGAATACAGGCTGACCGAATCCGTCTTCTTCTGCCATTGCCTGGCCAGGTCCAGGTGGCTCTCGAGATAGACGGTGACCATGACGGAAATGTTCTTCTCGAGTTCAAATCGGGGTGGCGTCCCGGGGGCACCATACGCGAGGGTCGCAACCGTCTTGTCCGGATGGGTTCTGGCCACCTCCTTTGCGACCTGGTTGACCCAGTGCCAATACCTTTCCGAAATCGTGTAGGGCGGGTCCGCTGTGGCGGCAAATTTCCGGCACAAATCGCATTCACACCAGCCGGACGAATCGTTGTGGCCCATGGACACCGTCGGGACATCCGGATGCTTGGCAAAGTGCTCGCGAGCATACGCCACGGCGTGTTGGACGGTCTGCGGGTTCGACATGCAGATCTGCCAGCCGTTGCCGTAGTCCCAGTGCCATCGGCCTCGTCTTTGGCCCTTCTGAAGAGACTCTCGCAACTTGGCGTGCTCGGGATGAGTGCCTTTCATCAAGCTCTGTGCCCGGCTGTCAGATACGGTGAACAACGCAAACCATTCCGGGTGCTTCTGGTAGTCCGCCCTGTTGAAGATCGCCTGGAATTCGTGGCTCCCGAACGATCCTCCCCCCTCGGGCCTCCGCCTGAGATATCTGCGGTTCTTGTCGAAGTAATACATGCCCAGGTTGCCGCGACTGAGGTAATGCGGTTCGTGTTTCTGGTTGAGGTCGTGGGCAACCTTGACTGTCGGCACGGAAGGCACAATCTCGCCGTATAGAGTGTTGGGGAAGAGCCAACGCACGCCGGCAAATTGCATCAGGAATTCTTCAACCGCCCAGCGGGAGGATTTCAATCGGACGCCGGACAGAACGATATGCTGCTGTCCATCAACTTCCAGGTGCCTGAGCACAAAACCATCGGCATACAAGCTCTTGATCTCTGGAGCATGCTTGAGAACAAAAGCATCGGGGCCGACATGAATCGTTACCGCGCCATCAGCCGCCCGGCGGCCAGGAGCGATCACGCGACCGGTAACCCGGGACAGGTAATCGCACAGATCGGCAGCCGCATCCGAGTGAACCCGGCCTTTTGCACTGACTACGCGGGGCAGAGGGCTGGTCGGAGAAACGACAGTCACATCCGCTGCACCAGACACGGCCGGCAACACGTAGCCACATAAGCCAACGGCTACTGGAAGCCACAACACTCGGACACGACGGCCTGGTGGTCGATCCATTTGTTTTCTCTTTCGTTTGTTCTGTTGCCTCGAGAGTCGGTCACCGTCCTCACCATCAAGTGTCGGTCCTCAAGATGATGCGGGGCACTCACTTTCCATCACCGATTGTCGATGGATTCTCCAGTCTCTCGCCTCCAGCTTCAGCGTTCAACCCGCCAGGCCCAAAACCACGCTGGCGGCATCGGTGGGGGGTGAGACTCGGAGAGAAGCCAAAACGACTTGGACTTCTGCAGCGAGTGGGCATTCCAGACTGTCAGCATCTTGTCGGCGTTGCCACTGACGATCCGACACGGGGTGACTGGCGAAGCGGTCGACACCGCGAGAAACATTCCCGACGTCTTTGCGTTGTCGAGGTGAATCGGAGTGGATCCTAAGCTGCCGGGTTCGTGACGGTCTCGTCTTGTCAACCAACTCCGGAGGTGAGTTTTGATCTCCAGAAGTTCCAGATCAACTACGTGCGGTTTCACTACGGACAAACGAAATAGCGTGACACGTTCTATCTTCGGTGACCGACGACCACTTCGAAGACCTGCTGCAGTTGGTGACGATTTGCCGCCAATCGCCCCGAACTGGATTAGGTTGATCAAAGTCTGGCCAACGGCGGCATGGTTTGGGATGCTTACGCGGTCAGACCGGCTCCACAGAACGGCAATTGTTGAGAACGCGACGATGGAGCCAACATCTTGGCTGAACTCTATCCACCGCCCGGTGGCACAGAACTGTTGTCGAACTGCGATTGACGTCTCTCGACCGGAGTTGGAATTTCTGTAACACCTTTTTTGGATTGAACCGCGGCATGAAGATGTTTTCCTGGCTCAGCGCACTCCAACTGCCCTCCGGAAAGCGAGAACGACGGAATCGGTCAAAACACAGGTCGCAGCCGCAACACAACGGTTGCGCAGAAGTACTGGAGCCGCGACTCGTGCTGGCGGCCCCGTCGCTGTCGGCCATCTCTGATGTGACGTTTTTCTCCGGATCAGCGGTTCACATCCCACTGAATGCAACCGACGCCGATGGTGATTCACTCAGCTTCAACGCTGTGAGTGACAACATCAGTGTGTCCGCCGACGTGCTCGAGGGAAATCGCAGCCTGCAGATTGCTGTTGAACAGGGCGATTCGATGAGCCCAACGATTTCCGGTAAGATGACGTTCGAGTTGTTTGAGGATGAAGCGTCGCGGGCGACGAGTCGAATCATCACGCTGGCCGAATCCGGTTTTTATGATGGATCCACATTTCATCGGGTGATCGACAATTTTGTCATCCAGGGTGGAGATCCCAATGGAGTGCCATCCGGCACCGGGGGCTCGACGCTGGGAGATTTCGACGATCAGTTTGCCTTCGATCTGCAGCACAATCGGACGGGGATGCTGTCGTACGCCAAGTCCGTCGATGACACGAACGATTCCCAGTTCTTCGTGACGGAATACGCGGATCCAACAGTGGTGAATACGAATCTGCGTCACCTGGATTCCAACCACTCAGTCTTTGGGATGCAGACCACTGGCGAAGCGATTCGTGCCGCCATCAGTGATACGAGCACAGGTGCTAACGACGTCCCGAATGTGGACGTGGTTTTGACATCCGTCACCGTTTTCGTCGACACGCAAAACGGCGTCCTGAGAATCAATGCCCCGGAAGGGACCTCGGGCACCGCGATGGTGACCGTGACGGTTTCCGATTCGTCTGAACAGGACCAGCAGTCCTTCAACGTCACCTTTGCACCAGACACTCACAACAACGCTCCGTTCCTTGCCGACATCCCCAGCATTCGGACTCTCGCCGATACGGCAACAACGTTTCAATTGACGGCACTCGATGTCGAGAACGCTCCGAATGCGGCGTTCCTGGATGAAGTCGAACTGGCAAATCGGTCTCTGCTTGTGCCACAGGCTTCGAACGCGGCGGAGTTGACATACGACATCGGTTTCCTCGACGGGACCGTCAGTGTCGTTCCGGTGAATTCATTTTCCGGGACGTCCCCAATTACCGTTTCAACTGGCGAATTTGTCACCGCTATCGATTACCAGGTGGTTCCCATAGAGATCGTTGCGTCGGCGTCTCCGTGGACTGTTTCTGTAACGGATCATCCGGGACTGACCGAGGCGAACGATGGCGCCCCGGACGAAATTCGTCTCGTGCGGAACGGCTCGAAGTTCGAAGTCTTCGTTAATGACCAACCCACCGCTCAGGCTGAAGACCTCTCGGTCACGACGCTGACAATCGACGGCAGTCGTGACGACGACACATTGATCATTGACTATTCCGGAGGGAACCCGTTTCCAACCGGAGGCATTCTCTTCAACGGTTACACCGTTGATCCGATGGAGGTGAATCCTCCGGAAGACACCGGCATCGATTCGCTCGAGTTCACAGGGGGTGCGGTCACCACGGTCACCTACACATTCACCAATGCCATCGACGGCAGTGTGAATCTGGATGACGATGTCCTCACGTACGTGGGACTGGAACCGATCGCGGACACCCTCAACGTGACAGACCGCGTGTTCACCTATTCCGCAGCGGCCGACATTGTCACGACAGGCGATGATGACGTCGCAGCCAATGGCCTCTCGCGGATTGCGACCGACGGTACCGGGACAACAGTCGATTTCACGACACCTTCCGGGTCACTGACCATCAACAGTGGTGACGGCAACGACACCGTGGCCATCACATCGATGGATTCGCTCTTCGATGGACCACTCACGGTCAACGCCGAGGACGGTAACGACACGGTCGACGCCTCGGAGATCACTTTTGCCGTCAAGCTGAATGGCTTCGGGGGCAACGACTCGCTGACGGGCGGATCCATCGCCGACACGCTCAACGGGGGCAGCGGTTCCGACTCACTGGTGGGCGGGGCGGGTGACGACAAGCTGCGAGGACAAGGGACCAGCGGTGACACCCTCCACGGGGGCTCGGGTGACGACACCCTCGACGGAGGCGACGGCTATGACCACATCTTTGAGACCGCGGACATTGACTTCACGGTCACCGACTCGACGCTGACCGGGCTGGGCAACGACACCTTGATCAACATCCAGTTGGCCCAACTCTTCGGCGGCTCCAATGCGAATATCATCGACGCATCGGCGTTTTCCGGCCGTGCGTTTCTCAATGGGGCCGGTGGCAATGATGTTCTCCGGGGCGGGATTGGCTACGACCGCATCTTCGGTGGTTCTGGCCGTGATCTACTCGTCGGTGGTGACCGGGATGATGTTCTTCGCGGACAAGGCGGCAACCACGACACGTTGCTCGGCGGCGCCGGCAACGACAAGCTCAACGGCGGCATCGGCCACGACAGCCTGGTTGGAGGCGATGATGACGATATCCTGACCGGCGAGAGTGGCAACGACACGATCGATGGCGGTGCCGGTACCGACCGCTTGTACGAACGCGGCAATGTCAACATGACGCTGTCGGACACGGCCCTCACCGGCGGCCTGGGCACCGACAGC
>PBOU01000067.1 GCA_002724415.1 Planctomycetaceae bacterium | reverse complement strand
CCTCAGCTTCCACCTCAGCTTCCACCTCAGCTTCCACCTCAGCTTCCACCTCAGCTTCCGCCTCAGCTACCGCCTCAGCTACCGCCTCAGCTTCCACTTCAGCTACCGCCTGTGTTTCCACCTCAGCTACCGCCTCAGTTTCCACCCCAGGACCGGTCGATCCAATTTCTTCTGGTGTGGCGGGCGCAGGCCGGTGAGGGAGTGAGTTCAGCGAATCAACCGTTTTTTTTTGATCCGAACCGGCATCCCCTCCGACCAGTTGCTGCAACCATCCACTGACGCCAGAAAGTTGTTCCAGGGTGGCAATCCGAACCAGAGCCAGGTCGGCCAGAGCGCGGGACTGGCGAGTCCACCTCGACCGGCTGACCGTCTCGGCCAACACCTGCATCGCAGCGATTGCGGTTTCAACCCCCCAGTCAGCAGCCAGGTTGGTCAGTTGCTGTGCTGCCATCGGCCCCACGCTGCGAACGACCACGCCATCGGCTCCGGTGGCCTGCACCATCAGGTCTCGGCTGCATTCGATCAGTTGACCGAGCAATTCATCCTGTTGGGCACCCGCAGACAGGGCCGTTTCGAAAGCCACGATCGCGTCGTGTGGCCGCCGTTCTACAAGTGGCTGAATGATAGCCAGCAGCAATTCATCAGGGGCTGTCCCCAGCAACCGGTGAACATCGGTGGCGTCGACCTGTTGCTGCCCAAAGGCCAGCAGTTGATCAAATAACGACTGGCTATCCCGCATCGACCCACCGGCTCGTCGAGCAACCAGCTCCACCGCATCATTGCTGACGGAAACGCCCTCGGCTTCGGCTATCGCCGTCAATCGTGCAGCGATCCGATCCAACCCGATCAGGCCAAAATCGAACCGTTGACATCTCGACACGATCGTGTCGGGCAGTGCACTCGGCTCGGTTGTACAAAAAATGAACTTCACGTTCTCGGGAGGTTCTTCGAGAGTCTTCAACAACGCGTTGAACGCCTCGGTCGTCAACTGGTGGACCTCATCGATGATGTAGATCTTGTAGGGCGACCGCATGCTCTTGACGCCGACGTTGCGTCGAAGGTCACGGATATCGTCAATCCGTCGATTGGATGCCCCGTCGATTTCCAACACATCCACATCCTGGCCGGCCGCGATGCTCTGGCAGACGTCACACTCGTGACAGGGTTGCCCGTCGTTGGAATTGGAACAGTTGAGCGTCTTGGCGAGAATTCTCGCCATCGACGTCTTGCCAACACCGCGGGCACCGGTGAAGAGATACGCATGGGCCACACGGCCGGTGCTGATTGCATTTCGCAAGCCACCAGCGACGTGTTCCTGGCCAATCACCTCCTCGAAGGTTTGTGGCCGGAAGCGGCGCGCCAAGACGGTGTAGTGGGTCGACTGCTGGTCCATGGGGCCCGGAGCATCCTGCACGAGCGAGTTGGTCAGGCGAGTGGCTGAAAGAACGATCCGGAAAGGCGCGAAAGGCTATCTCCGCGTGCACCTGAGAGCCAAAATGCTTAGGGCTGCTTCGGTTAAGATCTGACCCGGTTCACACGGCCTCACCGCAGTTGGAGATAGCCTTTCGGGCCTCGCCGCTTGACGCCCGAACACTCAGCCACCGCGTAACGATTATCCCCTCATCGGCTCCAGCGTCAAGACACCGCTCACACCTCNGTACNTACCCACTGTTCTTTTCGATACCGCCACAACAGCAAGATCGACCGCACCACCACGTCGGCGCTCATCGCGATCCACGCACCCAGCAATCCACCACCCATCACAACCCCGGCCCACCAGGCCACCGGCAACCNGACACCAAAAATCCCGACCATGTGGGCCACCAACGGGAACTTGGTATCGCCAGCCCCTCTCAATGCGGACGTGTAGATGATCGACAGGGCCAGGGGCAGCTGAAACATGGCGTTGACCCGGAACGGAAACGTGCCGGCCTCGACCACGGCGGCCGACGTGTGCATCAANCCGAACAGCCACGGGGCCGCGGCCAGGAACACGATGCCGATCACGACCGACAGCAGACCACACTGCCTGGCGGTCTCGTGCCCCGCAGCAATCGCCCGCTCCGGACGCCTTGCCCCCAGCGACTGCCCGATCAACGTCGCGGCAGCCGCCCCCCAGGCCACCGCCGGCAGGTAGGTGATCCCTTCCAGCCGCACACCCACGATGTGTGCCGCAAACACGGCTCCACCACGCCCCGAGTCCTCGAGCCTGGCAATGATCATCAGAAACAGGAACTGTCCCGCCCAGGTGAACGCCCCATCAATCGCTGCGGGACCACCGATCCTGAGAATCCGACGAGCCGCCTCTCCACCCACCCGCAATTCTCCTGGCTCAATCCGCAACCCCGAGACACCTCGAACCAGCACCAGCACGATCAGCACACCACCGGCGAACCGGGCCGCCAGCGTCCCGGCCACGATGCCGTCGATTCCCCAGGGTGCGATCCCCCAGGAACGTCCCTCTGCGAAACCGAAAACCAAAACGGTCGAGACAATAACGTTGAGCAAACTGACCATCCCCAGCACAACCATCGGGGTCCGCATGTTGCCACCACCTCGCAGAGCCGCCGCCGCCGCCAGGGTGATCCCCGTGGCCACGTGCCCCACGCCGTCCACNCGCAGGTAATGCACCACGATCCGGCCGTCGTCACCGGTCATCTCCAGCAACTGCACCATCCAGGGGGCCGCGAAGTAAATCAACGTGAACACGGCCCCCCCGGCCACAGCAGCCAGGGCCAGCGAGCGATTCATGATGCGATTGGCTGCGGCCGTCTCTCCGGCTCCACGATGACGGGCCACCAGCGCCGTTGTTCCCGTGGCCACCAGGGCAAAGAGCATCGAGGCCAGCCATCCCACGTAGGCGGCCAACCCCACCGCACCGGTCGCCACCTCACTGATCCCGTCGATATGCCCACTCAACCAGGTGTCGTACAGACCGACAAGGAACCCCAACACCTGCTCACACAAGACGGGCCAGGCCAGCAACAGCACCGTCCGTCTCAGCGAACCCGACAACAACGGGTTCGCGGCGACCTCGTTCCGCTCAACCTCGTCGCTCATGCGGCCTGGATCAGACCATCGGCAACCAGGAGATCAATCGCTGCGGCAAAGCCCAACAGGGTTGCCTCGACATCCTCATCGGTGTGCGCCGACGAGGTCGAGCCGGCCCACCCCATCCAGTCGATTCCATTCAACAGCAACGCACACCGGAAGGCGTGCCCCAATGTGTCGTCGAACTTCACGTCCAGCTGGCGGTAATCACCACCGTGGGGCACCCAGTCGTCTCCTTCGGGCCCCGGCCCGTCGTAACCGGGAATAATCTTGATGGCCGAGAAATCACCGTAAGCCACCCAGGGCACACCCTTTGACGCAAACATGGCATTCAGACCGCTGCGCACCCGGGCAGCCTGCTGATTGGCGATCCGTGACGGCTCACCGGTCGCAACGACATCCAATGCGGCACACCCCGCCGCCGCAGACAACGGATTGGCGTTGAACGTGCCGGGATGCTTCATCTTCTTGCCCAGCGAATTGTCAAATGCGAGCACCTCGAGCAGGTCGGCCCGGCCTGCCAGACATCCGCCGGGCAAACCACCGGCCAACACCTTGGCCATCGTCGTCATATCCGGAACGATGCCACAGTGAGACTGATAGCCTCCCTCGTGAACTCGAAACCCGGTGATCACCTCGTCCAGGATCAGGATCGTATTGGATTCGGCAGTGACCTGTCGCAATCCCTGCAGGAATTCGGGCCGGGTCGGCACGACTCCCCAGCGGCTGCCATTGCCTTCGTGAATCACGCACGCCGGATTGTGTTCAGCGATTGCCGCAGCGGCCGCCTCGAGGTCATTGGGTGGAACAATCACCAGGTCTCCAAAGACTCCCTCGGTGACGCCAGGCATCGTGTATCCGGTATCGGCGTCGTGTGGAGGCGACGCGGCGGGAATCAACTGATCGTGCCAGCCATGGAAGTGCCCGGCAAACTTCACGATCTTGGCCTGGCCGGTCACGATCCGGGCCACCCGTATTGCCATCAGGGTCGCCTCGGTCCCACTGTTGGTGAAGCGGACCCGTTCGGCTGACGGCACCATCCGCTGCACCCGCTCACCCCACTCCAGCTCCAATTCGTGGCAGGCACCCGGATGGGTCGATCGGCCAATCTGGTCACGAGTCGCTTCGACAACCGCCGGATGGGAATGGCCCAACAACAGCGCCCCGTGCCCCATCCAGTAATCGATCAGGTCGTTTCCATCCCGGTCTGTCTTGCGCGCCCCCTGGGCGTGATCGACGTAAATCGGAAATGGTCTCAGGAAACGGCTGTCGTGCGTGACACCGCTGGGAAAGAGGCCGACGGCCCGCTCGTACAATGCCGCCGAACTTCCAAACGACTCCCGGAACTGGCTCTCGATCTGCTGCGACACAAGTTGACTCATCTCACCGCTCCTCCTGTCGTCCTGGCGTCGTCACCCGAAGCACGCCGAATCACTTTTCGGCATCCACCGGAATATTGAAATCCCCGGCGAGGTTGCGCCAGATCGAATGAACGTGGTTGGCACTGTTCTGGGTGTTGTTGTATTCGATCAGGAACGTGGGGCCCTGCACGCGATAGTAATGCCGCTCGTCCTTCTTGTCGCTGCCCCACCAGGCGAAGTAGATGTTGGCGACGCCCGCCTTGTTGATTTCGGCACGTCGTTGCGCTTCGACATCGCCGGGCATGTTTTTCAGATATTCAGTCAGCAGCGTCTGCATCAGTTTTTTCTGGGCCGCGCTCATCTTTGACACCGGGAGCCCGACAGGCTCGGTGGTCTCAGGCTGAGCCACTCCACCGCCGCGAAGATCGTCGGGAGCCTCCTTGGATCGCCAGACAACTTTCTCCTGCGTGGGGGTGCAAGCGGTGAGAATCGAACGGGCCAGGTCCTCCTCGGGGCCGAGAACACGAATCGTTCGCCCCTTGCCAGCATTGATTGTCCCCGGGTTGGCTCCATAAAACTCCGGAGTCGTCGAAGCCAACTTGCCATCGACAAAGGTGTAGTTCAACGACAGGTGATGCCCCTCGAAACGCCACCCCCAACTGCCAGTCGCGGCCGGCTTGCCGAAAATGCTGATGTAGTACTTCCCGGGATCGCGATTGTTTCGACGAGCCACCCGGTCGCCACCTTCCAGCAGATACAAGACCTCCTCCAGACTCATCACGTTCAGTGACTGATCGTAGCCAGCCTCGGACAGACCACTCCGCAACAGGGCCAGGGCTGCCCGCAGCGGGGCCCCTTCGAGATCCCTGACTGGAAGTCCCTTCCGCACCCTGGGAATGAAGTGCCAGTTGACACGTTCCTTGTCCTGGAATCCGAAACGGCACCTGGCGGCCTGCTTCTCATCCAGGGTCTTCAGGAAAGCCTGGCAGGCGGTGGTCATCGCCGCGGCGGATCGAACCTCGTCATTGGGCCTCGCCAGCAACAGCGAGCCAACCCCGATCAGGACCAGTGTGGCCGCGGCGAGTCTGCGGATGGGCATCATGTCTTTCCTTGAATTTTTCTCTGTGTTGTTCGAGGTGTCTCGGCTCCCGCGAGGCGGGCGACCGTCGAGTTTCTAGCCCGGGGGCCACTGCAGCCCACGGCCTCCCATGACGTGCACGTGGAGATGGTCGACGCTTTGCCCGCCATCAGCACCGCTGTTGATGATGGTCCGGAAACCGTTGTCCAAACCCATGTCCAGGGCGACTCGCCGGGAAACAACCATCAGGTGGCCCATCAACGATTCGTCCTCGTCCTCCAGTTGAGCCAGCGAAACGATTGGCTTGCGAGGGATCACCAGCACGTGCACGGGTGCCTGCGGATTGACATCACGAAAAGCCAAGCACCGGTCGTCTTCGTAGACGATGTCTGCCGGGATCTCTCCATCGATGATCTGTTGAAATACGGTCATCGCAAGTCATCACGTGTCGTCAGAAGCGTGTCAGCCGCAACACTCTGCGGCAAGCTACCAGATCGGCACCCGTTTCTCAATTCGCCGCACCGTGCTCGACAGGCGGGCTGTGAGGAGCCAGCTGTTTTTCCGCCAGGTCGATCGCCGTCAACAGGCCGCGTGCCTTGTTGAGCGTTTCGTGATATTCGGCCTCGGGCACACTGTCGGCAACAATTCCGGCACCAGCCTGGACGTGCGCGGTGGTGCCCGTGATGACAACAGTACGCAACGCGATACAGGTGTCCATGTTTCCCGTGAAATCGACGTAGCCGACCGCGCCGGCGTAGGGACCACGGCGATGAGGTTCCAGTTCGTCGATGATCTCCATTGCACGCACCTTTGGTGCCCCCGAGACGGTTCCCGCAGGCAGTCCCGCTCGTAACGCATCCAGCGCCGTGTGACCATCAGTGAGACGGCCCCGGACGTTGGAAGTGATGTGCATCACGTGGCTGTAGCGTTCAACAACCATCACGTCGGACAACTCGATTGTTCCGAAACGGGCCACTCGCCCAACATCGTTGCGGGCCAGGTCAACCAGCATCACGTGCTCGGCCCGTTCCTTCGGATCGGACAGCAATTCCTCGGCCAATTCCCGGTCCTCATCGTCGGTCGCCCCGCGAACCCGTGTCCCGGCCAGGGGCCGGATCGTGACCTCGTCGTCCTCGACTCGCACCATGATCTCGGGCGAACTCCCCACGAGGTCAACACCCGGTGACCGGAGCAGGAACATGAACGGGCTGGGATTGACGACCCGCAGAGCCCGGTACACGTCCAGCGGTCTCGCGGCCGTCTCCAGGCACAGTCGCTGGCTGATCACGACCTGAAAAATGTCGCCGGCACGAATGTAACTCTTGCAGGCCTCGACCGCCGATTCAAAACCCGACTGCGAGAAGTTGGAGGTGGTCTCCGGATGGCTCGCTCTCGCCGCATCAAAGTCCGCCAGTTGCAGTTCGTCGGCCGATGCCCCCAGTTTCTCACACAACTCGTCCACCCGCCCACACGCACGTCGGTACTCGGCGTCCAGATCGTCGGCGTCCGACCGAGCGTGGGCCACCACCAGTACGGTCTTGTTGATGTGATCAAAGACCACCATCCGGTCGTAGAAGGCGAACGACATGTCGGGCAAACCCCGATCATCCTCCGGCGGCTGGGTCAGCATTTCGCTGTAGCGGATCACGTCGTAACCGGCATACCCCACCGCCCCGCCGCAAAATCGAGGCAACCCGGGCACTGGTGCTGCCTGGTAACGGGCCAGCAACGACTCGAGTTCGGCCAACGGATCGGCGACCTCCCGTGGCTCGCCGTCGGCCGTCTCGGGCAAAGATCCCGTCGGATCATCCCCGCATGCCGTCACCCTCACGCTGTTGCCGTGGGCTTCGATTCGCAAGAACGGATCCGCTCCCACGAAGCTGAATCGCCCCACCCGTTCCCCACCCACCACGCTCTCGAACAAAAACGCACTCTCTCCAGAACCGATACGGCAGTACGCGCTGACCGGAGTCAACGTGTCACTGACAAGCTGGCGATAGACGGGCACGAGCCGAATCGATTCCGAAGAATCGGTCCGTTGAACGAATGTGTCGAGATCAGGAAGATGCGGCATCACAGCGCGGCCGTTGACGAGTTGGACGTGCCTCCATACTAGCGGTTCGACCTGTCGCCGACACGTCGCTTGACGGGGCAAGGGGCAGGGCTAGAATGATCGGCGCGCCGCCAGCCAGACTGGCTCCTTGTATCAAATCAACTGGCCAACGGTCGAATGAAGAAATGTCGCCGCTGTTCGAAACCGGCCACGTTGCACATCACCGAGATGCGCGAGGGTGAAGTTCACGAACTCCACCTGTGTGAAACCTGTTACCAGGAATACCTCGACTTCTCCGAAACCCCCGAAGACCCGCCGAAAACCGACTCGGCACCTCCGGAAATCGCCATCGAACTCAGCGGCGATCAAACTCTCGAGGAGCTCGACCAGACCGCCTGCCCCAACTGTGGCATCAGTTTCCGGGAATTTCGCAGCCAGGGACGACTCGGGTGCCCCCATGACTACACGGAATTCGAGAACGAACTGCTCCCACTGCTGGAGAACATCCACGGAGAGACGCAGCACTGCGGCAAACTGCCAACACGAGCGGCCGATTCCAGTCGACGCCAGTACGAATTGATTCGTCTCCGCAAGGACCTGCAACTGGCCGTAGCGGCCGAAGACTACGAGACGGCCGCACAACTGCGAGACACCATCGTCTCGCTTGAATCTGACCTCGGGCTCAACGAGAACCCGGACACCGACTGACCCACCATCCTTCCTCGCGGCCTGCTCTGGAATCCGTTTCGAAACCGGCCGCACGTGAGACCTTGTTTTGGACCTCGACAGCCTGATCCCCACCAGCGGCTCGTGGCTGCAAGGCACCGGCCCCGACGCGGACATCGTCGTCTCCAGTCGAATCCGGCTCGCCCGCAACCTCGCCCGGTTCCCCTTCGTCAGCCGTGCCGACGACGAACTGCGACAGGAAATCGAGAACCTGCTCCGGGAACAGATCATGGGGCTGCCCGACGCTCCCCCGTTTCATTACCTCGATGTCGCCGAACTCGAGCCGATTGACCGCCAGTTTCTTGTCGAACGGCAATTGATCAGCCGCGAGCACGCCGACAGCCAGGGGGCACGCGGGGTGGCCATCAGCGACGAAGAACATGTCAGCCTGATGATCAACGAGGAAGACCACCTCCGGATCCAAGTGCTGCAAAGCGGTCTTTCGCTGGATGGCTGCTGGGATCTGATCCAGCAAATCGACGACCAGCTTGACGCCAGTCTCACCTTCGCTTTCAACGAACGCTTGGGATACCTGACTGCTTGCCCGACCAATGTCGGAACCGGGATTCGTGTCAGCGTGATGCTGCACCTCCCCGCCCTTGTACTCACCAAGGAAATCAACAAGGCCTTCAACGCGTTGCAGAAAATCAACCTCGCCGTTCGAGGCCTCTACGGCGAAGGCAGCCAGGCGATGGGCGATTTCTACCAGATCTCCAACCAGATCACGCTGGGAAAAAGCGAGCAGCAACTGATCGATGGACTCAAGGACGTCATCCCCAACATCATCAAGTACGAGCGAAAAGTTCGAGACGAACTCGTGAGAAAAAATCGAGGAGAACTCCACGATCAGATTTCACGCGCCTACGGTATCCTGCAGACAGCCCAGACGATCAGTTCCGAGGAAACCATGCAACGGCTTTCGAGCGTTCGCATGGGGATCAATCTCGAATTGATCGACGACCTGGGAATTCCAGCCGTCAACGAACTGTTGATCCACACGCAGCCGGCACACCTCCAGAAACTCTTCAACGGCGAACTGGAGGTCCGGGAACGGAACGAGGCGCGGGCCAGGTTCCTGAGGCGACGGTTGGCCGAGCGACGCGGCGAACAGAACTGAATCGCCCCGTCACGCTGTCTAGGTCGCCGGCTCGCCGGTGAAATACGCTGGCGAATTGCCCTCCCGCCACTTGATGTTGCAGCCCAGGCTTGGCCGCTGGCTCTCGGTGACCGGCTGCCCCGAGAGAACCGCGTCACAGGCAGCTCTGAGGTCTGCCCCCGTCACGGGAATTCCACTCTCGGGACGACTGTCGTCAAACTGGCCGCGATAAACCAGTCGCTGGTCACCATCGAAAACAAAGAAATCGGGAGTGCAGGCAGCCTGGTAGGCCTGCGCCACCGACTGCGATTCGTCGTAAAGGTAGCTGAAGGTGTAACCGGCCGACGCCACCTCCTCGGCCATCTTCTCGGGACTGTCATCCGGATGAGTTGCGACGTCGTTGGAATTGATCGCGACAATCGCCACCCCCCGCTCCTGGTACACCCGCCCAAATTCCGACAACGCCTCGCGAATGTGCACCACGAAGGGGCAATGGTTGCAGATGAACGCGACGACCAGCGCGGGAGCATCATTGAAATCGGAGAGGCTAACGGGTGCTCCCGAAGAATCGGGAAGAGTGAATTCCGGGGCGAGGGTGCCCAACTCCAGCATCGTCGACGCGGTCTTGACCATCGGATGAGCCTCTTGTGTATGCGTTCAAATTGTGCCGACCAGTAGACTGCCCGCCCCGCGTGTTGGCAAGCCTCGCCCCCAACTCACACGACCGCTCACGACCGGAACTTCTTCAGCAGCGGTTCCACTACCGATTCGGGCACAAACTCGATCAGTTGTTCGGTCGATTCACCACGCCCCATTCCGGCAATCTGCTTGATCAGTGTGCTCGAGATGGACGTGTACTGCTCACTGGCCATCAGGAACACCGTCTCGATGTCCGGGGCCAGGCAACGGTTGGCCAGCGTCAGAGTGAACTCGGCTTCAATATCCGTCAACGTACGCATTCCTCGCAGCATCACCGACGCACCGCACTGCCTGACAAAATCAACCGCCAGCCCCTCGAAACAGGCCACCTCGACGTTTTCCAACGGTGAAACGATCTCTCGCAGCAGTTCCAGGCGTTCGTCAGATGAAAACAACGGGGTCTTGCCAGGGTTGATTCCGATTCCCACCGTCACCCGATGAAACAAACCGGCACCCCGCGTGATGATGTCACAGTGCCCCAGCGTCGGCGGATCGAAACTGCCCACGTAGACGGCGTGTCTTTCGTCAAGCACCTCAGCCATGCTCACATCTCACTCGGTTCACGTGCCGTTTTCATCGGTGACCGGCAACAAGTCACCACTACAGCATAGCGACCTGATGCATCGCGTCACGAGACTCACTCTCCGGACCGTGGCCTTCTGCCATTCTGGCAGTAACCACAAGGTCTCATGTCGACAACGCCGCAAAAACGCCGCTGAAAAAACAAAGAACGCTCCACAGACACTACGAGGTTCACATCACAAACTACACAGTTACAATGATTTGTAGCAACCTGCCAATTTGCACCAATCGGCAAGGTCACTTCGGAACATCCTTTGCTACCTTTTTTATGCAGCCAGGGATCACACCGGTTCACTTTGTTAGGTGAGACCCGGAGATTCCACAGGGGCAAATCGGACACACACGGGATCTCGACAGGACACCGACAATGGCGGTATTCCGTTTAGGCCAGAGTTGGGACCCACTCCGCGATCTCGAGCGCGAGGTCGATCGTCTGTTGCAGAGCGTCGACCTGACGTTCCACGGCGTCCGTCCCGGACGCAAGTACCCCGCCGTGAACGTCCACGAATCAGGATCGGAGTACATCCTGACGGCTGAACTGCCGGCAACGGCTCCCGAGGAACTCGAATTGACGATCGCCAACGGTGTCTTGACGATGACCGGAAACCGGCGGGATGAAGTCGAAATTCCCGAAGAGCGATTTCGCCGCCAGGAGCGACCACGTGGCACGTGGCAAAGGTCGTTGCCCTTGCCGGAACGAATCCAGGAGGATCAACTCTCGGCCGACTTCCACAATGGAGTGCTGGTGGTCCGACTCCCCAAGGCTCCCCAGGAAGAACCTCGCCAGATCCCCATCACCAGTGACTGACTTGACCGGCCCCGATCGCCCGCGGACTTGACCATGTCGACCGACCAACCAGACCGATCTCAGCACCTGGTGATGGCCCACCAGGCTGATGATTCGACCGCCCCGTCGACCGAGCGGTACGTCTTCACTCCACCAATTGACATTTTCGAGACGGCCGACGGATTGGTGTTGCGTGCCGACCTGCCCGGCGTCTCGCTCGAATCGCTCGAACTGCAGATCCAGGACAACCGGCTGACACTGTTCGGCCGTGTCGAAACCGTATTGCCCGAAGACGCGGTGCCACTGCACAGGGAATTCGAAGTGGGGGACTTCCTCCGGTCCTTCATTCTCAGCGACGAGGTCGATTACGACCGGATCACCGCGAGGCTCTCGCGCGGCGTGCTCGAAGTCGAATTGCCACGCGCCGAACAGCCAGAACCTCGCCGCATCCAGGTCAACGCCGACTAGGGCGTTGGTGGTGGAATCGCTCCTGCCGGTGCGGTGCCACCACCGTCGCTGATGTAGTCGCCCCGCTGGCGAGCGTATTCCTGAGGCGTCAATTCCTTGTTGGCCGCCCCGTCAACAACCTCGCCACTTCCCTCGGCAAAGAACTTCTTCAGGAACGGAACACACCAACCGCAACCGGTTCCCGCCCCACCGCATTCACTGACCTGGCTCGCACGTCGCGGCCGTGTGATCCGAATGAAGTTGACGATTTTCCGCTTCGGAACGTGGAAGCAGTAACAGATCGTGTCATCGAGGTCCACGAGAAGCGGCTCCATTGTTGGTCTGCACGATCAGAATGTGACCGTCGTGCACGTGGTGGGTCAACCCGGTGGATTCGAGTGCTGCGTCGAGGATTCCGCCAGCGGTGGTCTTCTTCAGATCCAGTTGAACAGTCTGCTCCAGCCGACTGTCTCCCACCAGGCTCTTGTCGATTTCCAGGTCCACTCCACCGATGTGCCCAACCTCACGCAACACTTGCCGGAGCTGGACGGGTTTCGGGTGGACGTATCGCTTGATGGGCAGTTTCAGGGCGTCCCCAATTTCTCGGGCCGATCGAAGCTGCGGCCGAGGCTCGGGCCGACTCGACGGGCCGGGTTCCTCAATCGCCCGGTCCGTCCCGGCCCCTGGCCGTGAATGTGTCACCGCCTTGGACACGAGTGCCTTGTCACTCGATTCTCGGCGAACAGGCGGAGCGGTCGCGGGTGGTTTCACGCTGTGTTTTTTCACCGGGGTGGCAACCGGCTGACCCGGCGTTGCGTTGGCCACGACTGGCCCCGGACTGATTTTCCGATCCGGCTCCGGAGTTTCAGCAGGACCGGGCACAACCGGAGGGTTGGGAATTGGCCTCCTCGCGGCGACCGTTGGTTTCACCGCTGGAACATCCTCGGTCGCATCCCCCGATAAAAACAAGAACAGCAACAGCCCTCCCAATCCCAACGACACTGCCCAG
>PBOU01000066.1 GCA_002724415.1 Planctomycetaceae bacterium | reverse complement strand
TGCTACTACGGGCCACTTCCTGCATGTCGAGAAACAACACGCGATGCCCAGCTGCGGTCGAGAGCTTCGCGACGTCGGCCGTGCGAAACGCGACATGCCGGATCGGTGGTTCGCACGACATCAGTAGTCCGATGTCCGGTGACTCGTCACGTGGTCGCCTCTCGACGCAAAGCCGGCTGATCGGCAACAGGTTGAAATCGAAATGAGGCGGTCGATAGAAGATTCTCGGCCCGTTGGTGATTTCGCCCCACCGGTTGCCGAGCCACCTCGCCTGAAATGTGCTGCGGCGCGTATTGTCCGCGAAGAACAACCGCACGACACCGTGCCGATCCTGCGTGAGAGCCGGCGAGTGGATTTGATCTGAAGTCAACCACTTGTTGGTCACTGTGAGCGGCTCACTCGGAGTCCAGCGTCTGGTTCGACGATCGAGCGAATGCCAGTTGAGATGTCCGTACGGCGTTTCAAAGACGACCAGCACTTTTTCCGGCGTCACGAGCATCGCGGGCTGTCTTCCCTGCCCAAACATTTCGACACGCGGCTTTGCGCCGACGTGTGCGAGAGTCGCGTACCACAGTTGACCGACGAGGTCGTGCCAAATCAGATGCAGCCGTCCCTCGGCATCGCAATCAGCCACTGGAGCGAACATCGGACGTCCACGCCGAATCTCCTGGCGAGGTCGATCGCCGACCAGTGACATGACGCCCACCGATTCTTCGTCACGGCTGTGCGTGCGGTGGTAGGTGACGACCGGCCCACGTCTTTCTGGGCCGACGGCGGCAGCCCCGCGTCCAGGCCTGCCGTCAGACGCCACCGCGTGGGCCGCAGGCACAAGCAAATCTCCCAACCGATAGTTTCCAGGCAGCACAGTTTCTGCCGGAGACCAATTCACTGTCTTCGCCGTGAACCGGCCGCTGGCCGAAGCGATCCCTTCGGCTGCCGACCAGGCCACAAGCAATCGGTCGTCATGCCAAACACAGCAACCGCCGAAACCGNATTCACCCGCTTCACGAACCCGAGTTTTCGGTCCCACGATCTGGCCGACGTTTTCAAATCCATCCAGCCTGTCGGCGCCAACCGTTGTCTCTCGCCACAGTTGGATTTCCGCGAGCCCGGCGACTTTCGAATGAAGCACCAGCAGACGCCGGCCGTCGCTGGTCGTGGCNATCTGACGACCGTTATTGGGCGACCGATAGAATTCCAGCAGCAACCGATTGATCGTCGCCTCGGCACCGCGGCCCCCCGTGCCAACGACCCCAGCCGCCCCAATGAGCCGCAACCAGTCCCTGCGAGATATCGTGGCCTCTCGGCCATTTGATGTCGGGTACACTGTACTGCCCCCTGGCTTGTCATCGTCGAGATTGCTTTCCTGCCCACACTGCGACAGCGTGTAGGACCTGCCTCCACCATTTCAATGGATTTGTCGTCAGTCGATGTATCGGGCCAGAAGTTTCTTTGTTGACTTCTGGAATCGAACTCGCCCTCGCGAGTCCGTCAACACGAACGTGTCTTTGCGCCACTTTGACTTGCGGTATTTTGAGGCCGCCACCAGGCCATATGTGTTCAAGTCGATCGGGAGNGTCTCAAGAACGCGTTGAGAGCGATCCGACACCTGCAGATGCCATGATTCCGAACCCCGCTCGATCTCACGGATCACATCGAATCGGAACTTGCGGTTCGGATGAAACCGCCCCAACGACTTGATGGAGTATCGTAGAAAACACCCCGACGACCGCGCGTCCGCCTCAGCCAGGTCAACCTTTGTGGCCGGGACGCCCTGTCGCTNTGCAACATCGCGCAATCCGGCCGACAGTTGTTCCAGCAACATGACCTCCCTGGCATCGTCTGATGCTTCGACAAACTGTCGAAAATCGAAGTCGCTTCGGTAGACCTGGGCCACGCTAAACGCACAAAAGTACTCGCTGCTGTTGAGTCCTGGGCCGAAACAGACATCCACCTTGGTAGCCTCGGGAAGAAAGTGGCCGCCCTCGAACGACCTCAGCAGGTAGACGAGAAATCCCTCTCTCACGTGGTAGACATCTCGATAGAAATCCTGCTCCGTGTACTCTGGCGGCAGACGCGCCCCGTCGCCTACCGAGATTCCCAGGTCCCGTAAAATCATGTCACGTGTTCCGTGTCGACAAACGTGTGGCCCATCCGCGATGGCGTACAGATCGGATTCGCCAAACCGTTAGGAAAACGAACACCGGTCGCGGCCCACTTGTCCAGATTCGGTGACTTGCAGATCTCACCGCCGTTGACCGACAAGGCCTCATCGCCCATGTCATCGGCCATCATCAAAACGATCTAGCGATCCTCAGTTACGCCATGATGCCCTGGACCACTGCCCCGTGTACGTCCGTCAGGCGAAACTCTCGCCCCGCGTACTGGTAAGTCAGCCGCTCGTGATCAAGTCCCAGCAGATGCAGCAACGTGGCGTGNAGATCGTGCATGTGGACCNTGTCCTTGACCGCNTTGTGCCCAAACTCGTCNGTGGCACCGTAGGCANANCCGGACTTNAGACAATCNCCAGCCAGCCAGGTNGTAAATCCATCGGCATTGTGATCGCGNCCGGTGCCATTCTTTTGAGCATANGGAGTGCGNCCGAATTCNCCGCTGAACCAGACGATGGTATCCTCCAANAGTCCTCGCTGTTTCANGTCCTGNAGCAGNCCNGCNATNGGCTTGTCAACCGCCTTNGCCTGCGNTGCNTGTTGAGGCAATTTCGAATGCTGATCCCAATTGGACACNCCNCCNGTAGCNCCNGAGGTGACCTGAACAAAGCGAACTCCGTTTTCGCACAGTCGGCGAGCCATCAGGCACTGGCGACCGAAATTGTCCGTCTCCTTTTCACCGATGCCATACATCGCCTTCGTTCNCTGGGTCTCTGCGCTTAGGTCCAGCACACCCGGCGCATTGTTCTGCATCCGCCAGGCCAACTCGTAGGAACTGATGACCGCCTCCAACTCCGTGTCTATTTTTCTGCCCTTCACCTGTTCCGCATTGAGCNGTTGCAGAAACCTGAGTTGCCGCAGTTGCTCGTCGTTCGACAAATCAGCGTTGCCAAGATTCCGGATCGTCGCGTTCTTGTCGAGNTTNCCGTTCTTGCCAATTCCCGTCCCCTGGTATGCCGCGGGAAGAAAGGCGTTGCCGTAATTGCGAGCGCCCCCAGACGAGGACAGGGGAGCCAGGGAGATGAACCCCGGCAAGTTCTCATTTTCGGATCCCAGTCCATAGGTCACCCAGGACCCAAATGACGGCCGGACAAAACTGGTTGAACCACAGTGCAGAAACAACGTTGCCGGCCCGTGCGCGACTCCCTCGGTGTGCATCGAATGAATAAAGGTGAGGTCGTCGACATATTTCGCGGTCTCCTGAAACAACTCAGACACCCGACGCCCCGATTCTCCGTATTGCCGGTACTTCCACATCGGCTTCATCACACGTTCAGAGGTCGCCCGTTTGCCCGTGTTCGCAATCGTACGGGCATCGTCGAACGGCATTTTTCTGCCGTCATTCTTGTACAGGGCTGGTTTGAAATCGTACGTGTCGACGTGACTTGGGCCTCCCTGCATAAACAGGAAAATGATCCGCTTCGCCCGTGGACGGAGATGGGGCTCCTGGGGCTCGACCGCATTGGCCGCTTGCACCGGGTCAGCGCACAATCCGGCCAACGCCAAACTGCCAAAACCACAGGCGGCCTGCTGAAGTGCCGCTCGTCGCGTCATGCCATGGTTGCAGTGCGTCACGACAGAAAGCCTCGTTTATCGGACATAACGGAATTGAACGCTGGAAAACATTGACTGTACCATCTGTGCCCACGCATCAATCCGGGGCGTGCCAGGCCTGTCACTGACAGATTTCACAAACTGCTGACTGAGCGTCACTTCCGCCTCTGTCGCGTGGCGCCCCAGGGTCAGCAGGTATGCGTGGTCGATCCGATCGCTTGTTGACCGTTGCACATCGCGCAAAAGACGTTCTGCGGCGAGCCGCGACTGCGACCGTACGAACTCATGATTCATCATGTACAGTGCTTGCGGGGCGACGGTGCTCACGTCGCGTCGGCCAGTCACCAAACTCGGATTGGCAAAATCAAACACCTCAAACAGTTCGGGCAAACTGCTGCGAAACACCGGCACGTAAACGCTGCGCCGTGGCGACGTGAACTGAAAACCGACGTCGGATTTCAGACCAGGTGGGAACGTGGCTCCTCCCATTTCAAGGTTCAACGCCCCCCCCACCGACAGCATCGTGTCGCGCAGTGACTCAGCATCCAGGCGACGACGATTCATGTGAGCCAACAATCGGTTCTCCTGATCACCCTGTTGTTCGCCCGGTGAGGACGAAAGACGGTACGTCCTGGAAAGCACAATCGTCCGGATCAGTTTCTTCACCGACCAACCTTGGTGGATGAATTGAACGGCCAGGTGATCGAGCAGTTTGGGGTGCGACGGCGATTCACCCGTTGTGCCAAAGTTGTCAACGGTACGAACCAACCCTGCGCCGATCAGCCAGTGCCANACGCGGTTCACCATCACTCGTGAAGTCAGNGGATTGGCGGGATCAACGATCCACTGCGCCAATTCCCGACGACCACTGCTGTCNTCGGGCATCTCTGGCGTTGGCCCGTAATTCACGACCTGCAGNACACCACGTGGAACGATGGGCCCCAGGTTCTCGATNCTGCCGCGAATATGAAGCCTCGCATCCTTCGACTTNTTTGTTTCNGTTGCCGAGTTGACCATCTCCCNGACGGGTTTGCGTTTNTGGAGCGNGGNCAACTGCGTCGTCAGTTCTGCGATTCTCCTCTTCAGGGCCTGCCGTCCCGCCGGAGACAGGTTTTTCTCCGGGCGAGATTTCTGCGGGGTTGNCGGTTTGGTGCCGTCCCCAGCAGGCAGAAACTGGACCGCATCCGCGACGACNACGCCACCGCCATCCTTCACCGCAATCTCAACNGCATCCCATNGGCCAGGTGGAAATTCAAAGAAACCCAGGGACTGAAAATAGCCGTCTGACCTGTCCTTGTTGAACGCCCCCGGGGCCTTTCTCTGGTCGATACGGANTGACTTTCTTCCATTTTTGTGGCGAACGGTCACGAGTGCTTTCGGAGCACGATTGGCATGCTGCGCAACCGTCATACGCACCTCGTATCGACCTCCATCCGGAAGATTCACCGGGTAAATGACCTTGTTGCCCGGAACGCCGGAATAGAGATATCCAGAACCGACGTGATTGGTCACACCGCTCGATTTGGACCACCGTCCGGTCACCCTGGCGTCCGGATTGTCCACCACAATCCCCGGCAAGCCCTTCGCGTCGAGAGGAGGCAGACCGTTTTGAGTTTTCAACGTCTTCAGTTCGTTCTCCAATTTGGCAATCGCCACACTGCGGAGTTCTGATTTTCGCTTTTCTGCTTCCGCGACCGGCAAGGGGATTTCCATGGTCGTGGACACATTCGAGTGCTTCAGGACCTGGACATTCTTGAGGATCCCTGCCATCGCGTAGTAATCCCTGGTGGGGATCGGGTCGAACTTGTGGTCGTGACAACGTGCGCAGGTGATCGTTTGTGCCAGGAGGCCTTTTCCGATGACGTCGAGTTGTTCATCGACAACATCCATGTCGAGTTGTTTCTTGTTTTGGTTTTCCAGGAGCGCATCACCCATCATCAGAAACGTCGTGGCGACCAGGTTGCGTCGTCGTGCGTCAATGGACGATGCCTCGAGCAAATCGCCTGCGAGTTGCTGCGTCACAAACTGGTCGAACGGCAGGTCGGTATTGAACGCTTCAATCACGTAGTCGCGATAACGCCAGGCGTGTTTGAGTATTTTTCCACGCAACGACATCGACTCGGCGAAACGCGACACATCCAGCCAGTGCCGCCCCCACCGTTCACCGAAGCGAGGTGACGCCAACAACCGGTCAACGAGATTCTCGTACGCCTGGGGCGACGTGTCGTTGATGAACCGGTCGATCTGTTCCGGCAGTGGGGGCAGGCCGATGAGGTCGAAGTGAAGGCGACGCAACAGGACGATCTTGTCCGCATCGGAGCATGGCCGCAGCCTTGCTGAATCCAGCCGGGCCAGGACGAAGCGATCAATGTGGTTCCTCGGCCACGAAGTGTCCTTCACCGTGGGAACCACCGGTTCCCGCAGTGGCTGAAAAGCCCAGTGCTTCCGACCGGCCTCGATGTCGATCGCCGTCGGCCTGGCAACGTCTTTGGCCACGAGGCGAGGATCGATCGCTCCGTCTTTGACCCATCTTTCAAAATCCGCAATGACCTCCGGACTCAATTTTCCCTTGGGAGGCATCTCGAAGCCATCGTGCTTCAGTGCGGAGATCAGCAGGCTTTTTTTCAGATCGCCCGGAACGACTGCGGGCCCCGTTTCGCCCCCCTTCAACAGACCTCTTCGGGAGTCGACGCGCAGGCGTCCACGGATCGTCTTTGAATCGGCCGCATGGCATTCATAGCAATGTTTGACGAGGACGGGCCGAATCTTCGATTCAAAGAAATCGAGCCGCTGACGTTTGACTGCCGGTTTGACTGCCGGTTCGACAGCCCAGGCCGAGCCCATGCCAAGCAGCACCGTGATCGACAGAATTCCGTGACGCATTGAACAACACCTGTTGGTTATGCCTCTCTGCTGGAAACACGTCGTCCCTGCGGTATCTTCCCCCTCGCAGTTTGACGATCCGTCAATCATTCGCACGGTAGGATATCCGACCTGGCGTCTTCATTTTCCAGCAAGCGACACACTGTGTTTCCAACCCTTCGATTCGGCAGGTCGAATCAGCAAAGTGTTGGCCGAACCCAGTGGAGTCACACAACTCAGACGAACCTCCAGTGTCTTCAATCTTCTGAGTTGCAGCAACTCAGAGTTTCGGGGTTCCACCGGTTGGTTTCCCCCGTGCTGTTTGGGAATCTGGCCGATTCCAACCACTTTATATATTTGTCTTGAGCTCTCATTTGATCGGCAGATGGCATTGGGGCGCCGTTGGCGGACAATACGCCCCCCCAATCCGTGGCTTCGATCACTTCTATGGATTCCGCGGGGGCGTTATCAATTACTACAAGCATCTCATGGTCCTGGAAGGCAATCCGGAATACGAGCACCACTTCAACAAATCGGTTGCACACAGCGCCTCCCATCGCGGGTTTCTTGAAGTACAGTGGAAGGCCTTTCGCACATGGTGGAAAGCTCGGACGGAGAAAGAGTCATGAGTGGTCAGTTGACGGGAATCCGCTTTATCGACTCCCACACCGAGGGCGAACCCACTCGGGTCATCGTCGATGGCGGCCCCGAGCTGGAGTCCGGTTCGTTGAGCGAGCGACTAAGACGTTTTCGGGAAACGGCGGACCACTTTCGCCAATGCGTCATCAACGAGCCGCGCGGCTGGGAAGCTTTGGTTGGAGCGCTCTTGTGCGAGCCAGCCGATTCGTCGTGCGCGGCCGGCGTCATCTTTTTCAACAACACCGGATACCTGGGAATGTGTGGTCACGGCGCGATCGGAGTCGCCGTGACGCTCTACCACCTTGGCAGAGTCGGCCTGGGTGTCCAGCGGCTGGAGACTCCGGTGGGGATTGTGGAAGTCAATCTGCTCGGTCCCAATCAAGTCACGATTTTGAATGTCCCCAGCTATCGGCTGCATTCTGGAGTGGACGTGGAGGTTGACGGTCTCGGAACCATCACCGGCGACGTCGCCTGGGGAGGGAACTGGTTCTTTCTCGTCGATGGATCGCCCGAACCGTTGACGCTGGACCATTTCGCGGTCTTGTCTGACGCGGCGCAGCGCACTCGGGATGCGTTGAAGCGCGAGGGAATTACCGGTGCCGACGGAGCTGAGATCGACCACATCGAGTTCTTCGGCCCCCCCGAGTCCCCGGATGCCCACAGCCGAAACTTTGTGTATTGCCCCGGAAGAGCCTACGATCGTTCGCCCTGCGGAACCGGCACCAGCGCCAAACTCGCCTGCCTTGCAGCGGACGGAAAGCTGCAACCCGGCGAATCCTGGATTCAGGAAAGCATCATTGGGAGCCGCTTTGATGCGAGTTACACGATCACAGGTGACGGTCAGATCATTCCTGCGATTACGGGAACCGCCTACATCTGCAGCGAAGGAACGCTGATTCAACAGCCCGACGATCCGTTTCAGAATGGAATCGGGAGGTCGACGTGAATTCCCGCGGACGAACTGAAACTGCCATCGTTGTCGGCGGCGGGGTGGTTGGAATCGCCTGCGCTCACTATCTGACGAAAGCCGGATTGAGTGTCACCGTGATTGACAAAGGAACCATTGCCGGAGCCTGCTCGCACTCCAACTGTGGATACATTTGTCCGAGCCACGTGCTCCCGCTGACCGAACCCGGTGCGATCGGCATGGCAATCAAGTCGTTGTTTAATCCCCGTGCTCCTTTTCGTTTGAAACCGAGCCTCAACCCCGCGCTGTGGACCTGGATGTGGCAGTTCGCCAGACGATGCAATCACCGTCAGGTGCTGACTGCTGGAAAGCATTTGCAGTCAATACTCGATGCGTCATTGCATGAGTACCGTCAGTTGATTCCAGAGCACTCGTTGGACTGCGAGTGGAAGGAAGACGGACTGCTTTACGTTTTGCAGACAGAACGCGGCATGGAGCGATTTGCCGAAACGGACCGAATGCTGACCGATCACTTCGGCGTCACGGCTCGACGAATCGCAGGTGCGGAACTTCCGGAGTTCGATCCGGGTTTGAAGCCCGGTCTTGCGGGCGCTTTCCACTATCCGGGGGACTCCTCCGTCCGACCGGACTTGCTCAACAGGGAATGGGCAGCTCACCTGCGAGATGTCGGAGTCCGATTCTTCGAAAACTGTGAGCTGCAGGCTGTCCGGAAATCCGCAGGCCGAGTCACGGCACTCAAGACGTCAGAAGGCGAACTGGAAGCCGATCGATTTGTCTTTGCGATGGGCGCGTGGACCGCGCGCTGGTCATCGGAACTTCAATGCCGCGTCCCCATTCAACCGGGCAAAGGCTATTCCATTACCATGTTTCGCCCAGAG
>PBOU01000065.1 GCA_002724415.1 Planctomycetaceae bacterium | reverse complement strand
CCCTTTGACAGGAACTTCTGCAACACGCCGATAGGACCAGGTCGGTTCGGCACTCGGTCGGCCACCTGTGTCCGACTTCGGCGTCCAGTCGAAGGAAATCGTCACGTTCTTCAATTCCGCCGATGGGCGCAATACCAGGAAGAACGGTTCCGTTTCGTTGCGAGCCATCGACAATCGGATTTTGTCTTTGGTCGTGACTTTTCCCCAGGCGTCGGGTTTGTGTTTCGCAAACACCTTTCGAACCGGTGAAACGGCATACACCTTGAGCTTTCCGGAATCGAAAACTCGTGTCGGTGCACACAATTGAGGAAGTGTTTCCGAGACGGCTGATGGACGGGCATCCTGAGCGGAAACAGAACCGGCCAGGGACAAACACAACACTGCCCAAACGCCGGGGCCAGATTCCCTAAGCCATGTTTTCATCGTCGCAACCTCGAGTGTTGTGGTGCTTGAGACCATTACTGCAATCGGGACCAACTGCGGAAGCGGCAATGTGTTGGGGACAGCCTGCTCAACCTGCGATGTGATCCGAAAGAAATAGGCGCTGGCCAACTTCGGTGCATTTTCTGTCTTGGTGTGCCCTTGATCATCCTGTTACCAGCCGCTGACGGCAAACGACAGGACTCGCCGCACGGATCATCCCGAAGACACTCGCCCACAATGGCACGGCTTCGCGGGGCACCGCAGCGCCCATTTTTGTTTGTCCTGAAGTTAGTGCAGGTCAAAGCCAAACAATTGGCAATCCTTGAGTTGAAACTCCAGCCGCACAACTTGTCCCGAAACACTCGGCAAACCATTGCTCCAGTCGATCTTGTGCTCGACCGAATCTCCCTTGAACTCAGCCCACCCGAAGCCATCGAGTGGCTTCCGTTTGGAGTCGAGCAGCCGGACACGACCTGTGCCCCTGAGTTTTGCGTTCACGGTGAAGGACCATTCCTGGGCAGGCAGCGTTTTCGAACGCGGGTTACGCCGTAGTGGGAAGCCGCCGTTCGCACAAAATGAACCGTCTCACTATCCTGAAGTACCAGTCGTCTGGGGCATCAACCTCCGACGCGGCAATTACAGAATCCTACGTCTTGCGAGTGTGTGTGATGTCGAAGTTTGTGGTGACGTTCCTGGTCTGTACGTTCGCGTTTCTGGCAACTGCCTTGGCGGCACCGCCCGTGCGCCAATTCGATGGTCCCGGTGCCCCCCCTTTCAAGGTGCTGAAGCCCGGTGAGAGTCCGCCGCTGGACGCGTATGACAATTTCGTGATTGGACCGAAGTACGTGCGGGCTCCGGAACGCCGGGCGGTCGAGGGCGTGGCGCGGGGCAAGGTGCAGCAGTTCACGATCGACTCCAAACAGACCAAGATCTACAACCCCGGGATTGCCAGAAAGAAATTTGGCACGGTCGATCCCAAGAATCCCAAGACGTTGATCGTCGACACGCACGAGATCGACTACAAGCGGCAGATCACCGTTTACGTTCCGGCACAGTACAAGCGTGGCAGCGAAGCGCCGTTCATGGTCAGCCATGATGGCCCCAAGGGGAAACCCAACATGGGCCTGCCGCGGATTCTCGACAACCTGATTGCGCAGGAGCGGATTCCTCCGATCATTCTCATCCAGATCGCCAACGGCGGCGGGGACGCCCAGGGACACCAGCGTGGCAAAGAGTACGACAACATGTCTGGACTGTTTGCCAGGTACATCGAAACCGAGGTGCTTCCCCGCGTCGAGAAACACTGCAAGGTGAAGCTGACCAAAGATCCTGAAGGCCGTGCAGCGATGGGATCGAGTTCCGGCGGTTCGGCAGCACTCATCATGGCCTGGTTCCGCACCGATCTTTACCGGCGCGTGCTGACCACCTCGGGAACATTCGTCAACCAGGCGTGGCCATTCGATCCCAAGTTCCCCGATGGTGCCTGGGGTTTCCACAAGACGATCATTCCCAAGAGTCCCAAGAAGCCGATCCGTTTGTTCATCTCGGTGGGCGATCGCGATCTGCTCAACCCAAACGTGATGCGCGACGACATGCATGACTGGGTCGAAGCGAACCACCAGATGGCCAAGGTGCTCAAAGCCAAGGGCTATGAGTATCAATACCTGTTCTGCCGCGGTTCGGGCCATGGCATCGGAAATGCCAAGTCACAATTCTTACCGCACGCTATCGAGTGGGTGTGGAAGGGATTTGGGACCAAGAGAATCAAGNGANNTGNGTAAGGTCAACTGCACCGGNAAGCCNCNACCGGGACGTCNGGGGNGATGCGAGTGATAGCCGGGTGACATGTGACCGAAGAAGAATATTGATGNGTCTNTCCAGAAACGCACTNNTCCAGGCTGCCGGTGTCTGTGTGTGCCTGCTTGCAGTGGTTCCCCGCTTCATGGGGTTCGCCGAAGAGTCCGGCGAGGAACATCGCGAGNGANGNGCAACCGCGAGTGGAACTGGAGATCAAATTCGACCAACGGGNCGGGAANAGNACACCGGTAAGGGTGAACCTGGATTTCGACNCGCTGTTGCCNCNCGGTGTTTCAGGNCTTATCGACCCGCACACGATCGTTGTGNAGCGACGTTTGCGAGGCAGNACGCGGACGTANAACGNACGGTTCGCNGAAANCCTGTANTACANGAACCAGGGCTGGNTTGCCTGGCTGGTCGACGAACCNCGGAAAGGNGGCAACTGGACAATCGGGTTCGGCATGCGCGCGGCCGACGGACNTATGGCCGANCCNCCATNTCAGTCGCCAGTGGGAGTCGGNGACAAGCTTTGCCATAACGGCTTCCGCTGGCAGCCCATCGGCGTTCCCGGCTACCTTCCCNATCCGATTTCCGTTGACTGGAATGCGGATGGCNTGGTGGATGTCATCTCCAAAAGTGGAGGCACNAACAANGTGGGCATGCCCATGGCCGGNNTCTTCTTNTGGCGGAACATCGGNACCAACNAGCAGCCNAGATTCGACGTGCCNCTGCGTCTTTCCGCCGNTGGTGTCGATCAGCAACACACCCTCGACAACTATATGGTCAATTTCCGTCCGCGACGGGACTTCATGAGNGAAGACTATATGGCCTGCGACGTCTTCGACTGGTTCGGCAGCGGTCGCATGGATCTGATCACACTGAGCAGGCCCGGTGGGATCAAGGTCTACCGCAACACGGGGCGGCTGGACGCGGTCGGTTTGCCGATACTGGAACTCGCCCAGCGGCCCGAGTATCCCTCGTGCATTGCGAAAGGCCGATATCCAGGATTACGGGTGGTCGACTGGGACGGTTCCGGCCGCCCGACGCTGGTGATTGGAACGATGTACCGAGGGGAGCGGGAAGGACTGGGCATATTGCGGCAGATCGCGGTCATGCGAACCGTGGGCGGTGAGAAAGGCAATTGGAAGTTCGAATCCGTGCCGCTGGGGCTGGCCAAGGGGCCGAAGAAGATGCCCTTGGACTGGAGAAAATATTCGAATTTCGAGGGCGAGCGGCCATTCTATTTCGACTGGTTCGACAGCGACGGCGACGGGAAACTGGAGATGTTTTGTTCGTTGCGGTGGAATGACAAGCCACAAATGGAGATGTGGCGCAACGTTGGATCGCTGGAACAACCTGTGATGCGAAAGGAAGGCGCAGTGCCCTGGTTTTCGCACAACACCGGTTTTTTCATGCGGTTCACTCACGACAAGGCGTTCAAGGGTTGCCTGATCGGGAGTTCCGAGGGCATGCGTTATCTCGAACAACTCAAGCCCGAAGTTTTCACCATCGACGCTTTTGCCGACCGCGGATTGTTGTTGGGCCAGGGGTGTGAGTTGAAATTGCAGGGATACGTGCGTCCTGTCCCCTTCGATGCCGACGGCAACGGCACCATGGACCTCTTCTGCGGCGATGAGCCGGGCTTCATGACGCTGACAAAAAATCTCGGAACCACGCGCAAACCCGTGTTTGCGCCGCCGATCAAAATGAAGGACGTTCACAGAAGAGAGTTTCAACTGTGCGACACAAACCTTTACCCGATGGCACGAGCGAGATCCTGGATAGGCCAACTCAAGCCCTTCTTGTGCGATTGGGACCAGGACGGTCAGTTGGATATCATCGTCAGCGGCGGCACGTTCGACCTGATTTACTGGTTGGAAAACTACGATCCAGCCACAAACCAATTCGAGAAAATGCACGCTCTGGGTGTCCGGGGTGGGAACGCTGATCGCCCCTTCAAGATCCGCAAGGGACCGGTCGTGGTGGATTGGGACAAGGACGGCCGGCCGGAACTGGTGGCTGTTGGCCCTTCCGACGCCATCTGTCTTTTTCATCAAGGCAAAAAAGGATCGGCGAACGCATTGACCATGCTCGAGCCGGGCGTTCCGTTGCACTACGAGGACGGCAAGGAGATAACCACCCGGGACTTCCTTCCCTACGGCAACATCACACTCTGGCCATGTGATTGGACCGGGACCGCGGCCTGCGACCTGATCGTGGCGGGGAATCATTACAATTGGCTTCTGGAAAACGTTGGCTCCGACGCCAAGCCTGTTTTCAGGAAACCACGAAAGTTCACGGACCCCGACGGGAATCCCATTTCGGTCACCCATCACGAAGGCCACGGTGCAGGTTATGACTGGGACGCCGACGGGCGGTTGGACCTGATGGTCGGTGGGGANAGTGGGGCAATTTATTTGTTCCACCGCGATTGGCTCTCTGGCGTCAAGCACAAGGTTACGGTGAGGCGGTGAACGGCTCGCCTGTGGCACTGGCTGTTGGGATGTTGTCCTCATCCGCAACGGCTCAACTGGCACCGTTGTTTGACTAACTCCGTTGAATGGAAGAGGGAGTCGTCGTGTATTCCGAAACCGAAAGGCCCTGGTTCGCGTGGGTCTTTGTGATTGNGNNGTTGATCGTCGNCGCATGCTATGCGAANTGGGGGGGGGAGATTTTCGAGAATGGCTGGGAGGACAACGACGGCACGATGCCGTTTCTCATCACGAGTGTTCCAACATTCGTCGTACTGGTCTTTTGTTTACGGGCCTCATGGACCTATTTCGTTCGTGAAGACGGTTTCGGTGTCGANTTCGGGTACACCGGATGGAGCGTGCGTTTTGATTATTCGGACATCATCGAAGCCAAGCGAGTCGACGTTCGCTGGATAAGGTGGGGGGGCTTCGGGTGGCGATTGCGTCCTGGCGGCATCGGCTACATCGTCCGCAGCGGTCCTGGCATACAGATTGTCACCACGCGATCTGGTCGTTCTTACACTTTCAATTGCCGTGACTGCGAGGCGATGTTGGCCGTCCTGGATAAGGCGGGAGTAGCGATTTTGGATTGCCAGGACTGAATGAAAATCGCTCCCGGTTCTGGCTGCAAAAAAAATGAAAGAACCCTCCAGAGACATGAATGCTCTGATGACACCCGGCGCGGTGACACTNCTGGNCGTTTTGTGCTCGGCAACNGCTTACGGGANTGAANCTCCGGNCGNNGTGCAGGCCGATCAGGCGATCAAGCGGGTTGTGATTCCCGATCGCGAAACGGCGGCAGAACGTCACGCGGCCAACGAACTGGTTGCCAANATCGCCTTGATGACCGGNCNATCNGTNTCNGTGATCAAGGANTCGGCGGCTGCCGGGAATGNCANNNGTGGCCGCGNGATCAACCTGGGNCGNACGCGGTCCAANCTNGNGCGTCACAAACCCGACTCGTGGCCGACGGACACCATTTTTATCGGCTACGGTGAAGGCGACATCGACATCCTTGGCCAGGGATCGCAGGGCACGCTGTTCGCGACCTTCGAGTTCCTCCGTGACCAGGGCTGCCGTTGGTACATGCCGGTGACGTACCACAAGCTGGAGGTCGGTCGACACATTCCGAAGCGAGCGACGCTCAAGCTCTCTGGCAGGCCGAAAAAACACTCACCGTCCTTTCCTGACCGCGGATGGCATATGACGGCGGTGATGCCGGGGCCACATTTTCGCGACTGGGCGACACGGAACGGCGTCAATGCCCTGACAACCGGAGACACGTGCATTTTGTATCCGGAGCCACTGGGACGTGGACGCGAGAAGCAAACCGGGCACACCCTGGCCTGGTTCGTCCCGTCCGGCGTTGAGTCATCGACGCTCGAGAAGGTCAAGACGCGGTTCAACTCGGATCCCGACTGGTACCCCCTGGTCGGCGGAAAGCGGACCTGGAAGTACCGCGATGGTCGGCGTGTGCAGGCCTGTTTGTCCAACCGCGAAGTCGTCGATCACGTCGCTCGCCAGGTGATCCGCTACTCGGCCGAAGGGTACAAGAATCATGAAAAACCCAACTGGCGGATGATGTCGATCGGTCACAACGACGAACCGACGTTCTGGTGCGAATGCGACTCCTGCCGCGCGATGGACGGCCCTGGTAGCACGTGGAAAACCAACGACGTCTATGACGCCTATCCCAACGATCCGAAGAACAGGAGCGGCACCGGCCCGCTCGGCCAACGGTACGCGACGTTCGCCAATCGTGTTGCTCGACAGGTTGCCAGGAAACGCCGTGACCTGTTGGTCAGTTTCTACGCGTATGGTTCCACGGTTGCTCCGCCACGAGATCCAGAACTGAAACTGGAAGACAACGTGGCGGTCGAGTTTGCCTACAGCGATCATTGCCTGAAGCACGATATCGACGATCCAACCTGCCCAAACAACGTCCGGATGAAGGCGTGGATCGAGGACTGGTCACGGCGGGGTAAGGTTGTGTTCTATGACTACCCGCCCACCGGGAGGCACATCCACGTCCCGACCGGATTTTTCCGTCACTATCAGAAGCTGCTTCGGTTTCTGAATCGGAACGGAGTGATTGGCCTGTCCGGCGAGAGCCAGGGGGTGTGGGCCGGATCGTCATTGTTTCACTACATCCGGGCTCGGCTGATGTGGGACGTTGATTCCGACGTCGATGAGTTGATGAACGAATATTGTCGGGATCTTTTCGGTGCCGCTTCCAACACGATGCTGGCCTATTACAAGCGGTATGAAACGGGGCTCGCAGATCACCCGGGGCACATGATCTGGGGCGGTTGGGTTCCGCAGTTTGACCCACGAGTGATCCACGAAATGCAAGTTCTGCTCGACAAGGCGAAACGCGAAACCGATGACCCCGCGGTGCAATTGCGTCTCAAGTTCGTGCAGGTGTCACTGAACACGTTTGCGATCACCCAGGTCGAGAACACGCCGGCTCCGGAGGTGACCGCCAAACGCTTTGATCGTTACCGCAAGCTGCAGGCAGAGACCCTTGCCATGATTCGGAGGATGAACCTGCCGTATCCGATGGCGGCGACAGGCCCGTTCATCGATCGGCTCAAGAACAACGGTTACCGTCCGCCGTTTGAGGCCCTGCGTGGAAAAGAACGTCTCGTGCTGCCGGTGGTCTGGCGATTCCGCACGGATCCCAAGGACCGGGGTGTTCAGGAACGCTGGCCACGGATGGTCGATTTTTCCGCCAAACCCTGGCAGGACATCCGGGTCGACGANTTCTGGACGAATCAAGGCATTCGCCACCACGGTGCCGCCTGGTACACGACAACATTCACGGTTCCCGGGACGGTCAAGGAGAACTTGTGGTTGTTGTTCGACATGCTTGACGGGGCTGCCGAGATCTGGATCGATGGACGGCTCGCCGGCAAGACACCTGCTGCTCCCTGGGACAAGGCCAAGGCCATTGATATCACGAAACGGGTCAAGGCCGGGGCCGAACATCAACTCGTGATGCGGGTCGTCAAGAAGTCCTTCGCCGCCGGCATCAAGGGCCGAGTGCGACTGATGGAATCGCTGAGGATCGTTGGTGATCGCTAGATNGCCTGGCGGTTCACCAGNGAGATCGACACGAAGCACCGATTGGTCGTTACAACGTGACGACGCAGATTTCTTCGGGCGGAGCGTTCACTTGATGGCGTATTGACTTCAATCGGGACAGGACACATAGTTCGCCGTGTTTACTGGTCATGCCATGCNAGGTTGAACAACATTGATTCCAGTAGAGTCTGCCATCATCATGAAGTCGACGTGTGTTTTCTTGACACGGCACAGCTGTGGACAGGGACGTGATGACTGACAACGCCTTTTGCGACGGTCCGGCAAATGTTGCCGCAGGATCACGTCGCAGTTTTCTGCAGGCCGGTTCTCTGCTTTTGGGAGGACTGGGGCTGTCGGACCTGCTGCGTCTGCGTGCCGCTGCGGGGGCGAGGAAGGCTGTCGACACGGCCGTGATTCTGCTGTGGCTGGAGGGAGGCCCCAGCCACATGGAAACGTACGACATGAAACCAGACTCTCCGCGAGAGTATCGCGGGGAGTTCTCGCCAATTTCCACGCGGGTTCCCGGACTGGATGTTTGCGAACTGTTGCCTCGTCATTGCGAACTGGCTGACCGGTTCAGCGTGATTCGGTCGATTGCGCACAAGGTGCCCGACCATCCGGGGGCTGCCGGCCGGTTTCTGACAGGACGCACGCCACGCAACATCAGTGCNACCGTTTCGGATCACCCGACGTTCGATGCGATTGTTGGCAACATGCGTGAGCAAAACAGCCAGTCGGGNCTTCCTCAGTTCGTGTCAAACAGGGCGGCGTTGAAAGGTGGTGGGCAGGCTTACCTGGGACCAACAGCGGGACCGTTCGTGGTTGACCTGCTGACACCGGAAATGGCCCAGCTTCCGATTGGACCGGATTTTGATCGATTGGATCCGGCGTTTTCGGTAAAGAACCTTTCTGTTGATGAACATGTGGCCGATCGACTGGATGATCGGATGGCGTTGTTGAATGCGTTTGACAGGCTGCGGCGAGACGTCGANTCCAATCGACTGATCGAGGCCAGNGACCGCTTTCAGCAGCGTGCGGTGCANGTGCTGAGTTCGTCGGCAACGCGGGACGCATTTGACCTGGCGCGCGAACCCGCTGCCGTGCGAGATCGCTACGGCCGCAACACCATGGGACACAGTGCGCTGCTGGCCCGCCGGCTGGTCGAAGCTGGTTGCAGCATGGTCACCCTGGACTGGGGCCGCATCTCCCGGAAATATCCGACGTGGGATGACCACGGTGACGCGCAACACATTTTCAATGCCATGAAGAGTCGTTTGCCGATCTACGATCGGGCAATCACGGCGTTGATCGAGGACATCTTCCAACGCGGACTCGACCAGCGTGTGCTGGTGATTGCCACCGGGGAATTCGGCCNCACGCCGAAGGTGAACATGGGCCGTGCGAAGACCCCCTTGTGGCCTGGCCGCGATCATTGGCCGGGTGCCATGTCGGTGCTGGTCTCCGGTGGAGGTTGGAAAATGGGGCACGTGGTCGGCCAAACGAATCGCAAGGGGGAATACCCGGCCGAGCGGATTCTCGACCCGAACGACCTCGTCGCCACCGTGTACCGTTTCCTGGGAATCGACCCGGATACGATGATGGTCGACCATCGTGGCCGGCCACTTCCGCTGCTCCCTTCTGGCGAACCGATCCGCGAGTTGCTTTGAAGCCTCTTCTGGATGAAAAGGTTGCCGGGATCGAGGGTGTGAAGTTCCGTGACGGCGGGACGGAGAGTGGAATGGAAACGCAGGCCGCAGGGAAATGTGGTCGTGCTCAAGGGCCTGTGTGGCGAGGTTTTTAAAACAGCAGTCCTTGTTGAAGTCATTCGGCCAAAGCTCAGCGGATTTTGGTTCCGAATTCGAGCGGTTCATGGACTTGCCGCTTGGTGAACAGGTCAAAATCCTGCCTCGGTTTTGACGCCCGTAAAAACGGGGAATGCCGAAACAGTTTGCCGATTGGGTCCAGGCACAACNCGANGGCAGAAATCCNCATCNTCCGGACCTGGCGGAACTCGGGGTGGAAACCANCGAAACTCCTGCCGGAGACCTGTTGATCAGGAACAGCCAGTTGCCACATGGAGTGAGTCCCAACCAGGAACGTGGCCGCACACGTGCGACATCGGGGTTTGCGAGTTACCGTTGTCGGCCAGAATCGGCGATCGGCCTGGAAGTTTCTCGGGTGGGCACAGGGAGAATTCCTGGCCGCCGTCTCGAGGATGCTGTCTGGCTTTGAGTCGTTGTCGACGGTAACGTGCCGCAGACCGCCAGGGAAAACAGCATCCCGAGGAAAGCCATGTCCGAATTCAGCAAATCGAGAATCATCTACAACCTCGAACGGACTCGTGTGTTGTCTTTGCGGATGATTGAACGTGTACCGCATGAACAGTGGTTTGAAATGCCCACGAACGTGACTCATGTCGCGTGGCATGTCGGTCACATGGCCATTGCCGAGTACTTTTTGGGGCTGCTGTTGGTGAGGGGCGCACAGGACAGTGACGAGGCATTGATTCCTGGAGAATATCGCGACCTGTTTGGCTATGGATCCCAGGTGTCAGCTGGTTCATCCGGTTACCCGTCTCCGTCGGACTTGCTGTTGGTGTTGGAGCGGGTCCACGAGCAAGTCCTCACCGAAACCCGGGCGATGTCGGATGACGTCCTGGACGAGGCGGTCGTGTTCAACGACCCCGAGTTTGATCATCACCCGATCTTTGATCTCAAAGGTGGGTCCCTTGAGTGGCTGTCATTTCATGAGCACATTCACATCGGGTCGATCGGGCTTCTCCGTCGAGAGTTGGGTGCGGCGCCGGTGGAATATCTCGAAGAGTCGCGGGCGGGTACCAAGTTCGTATAGGCTCTTTCTCACACGCCAGATGTCAGCATTGACTTTCCCCACGACACACCATGGACGCCAAAGACCTTTCGACAGCGGTTGCCTCAGAAACCAACAGGCGGCTTGAGGCCAGTGTAAGAAAAATACGGCACTGTATTGATCAACTCTCAGACGACCAGTTGTGGTGGCGGCCAGCCGAACCGATGAACAGCATTGGGAACCTGGTCCTCCATTTGTCCGGCAACCTCCGTCAGTGGATTGTCGCCGGTGTCGGCGGTGCAATCGACAACCGCAATCGACCGGAAGAATTTTCTGAACGCGGCCCGATCGCTCGTGACGATCTGCTTGCCCTGTTGGATCTCGCGGTCAACGATTCCCGGGAGGCACTTGACGGGATCACAGCCGAGAGCCTCTTGCGGCCGTTGCGCATCCAGGGATTCGAATTGACGGCTCTTGGTGCCATCTTCGATTCGATTCCGCACTTTGGTGGGCACACCCAGGAAATCGTCAACCTGACACGGCAGCAATTGGGTGACTCGTATCGATTCGAGTGGACTCCGTCGACCGCCGAAGAGGGCGAGTGACGTCGGGTGGTGCCGTGGAAGCAAATGCTGTTGGCTCTACAATGAAAAACAGTGGCGACCAGCTAGCGGTCGCTGAGTGAGGTTATGGGAGGAAAGGGACGCATGTTTCACGGACCGAAGAGTTCCTTGATCACTGTCGGCTGCCTGTTGTTTGTGGCAGCAGGGTGGCCGAATTACATCGAGGCTTTCGACTTGTTGGTTGGCGGGACAGTGGCGGGTTGCACCCAGCCGGAGAACGTCCTGCCGCGGTCGACAGTCACCGGAAGTGTTGCTGTCCCGGGAGCGAAGTCGAAATTCCGGCAGCCGTCCTACGCCATTCTTCGCGCGTCCCAGCCGATCACTCTGGACGGCCGAATGGATGAAGCGGCGTGGCACCAGGCGGCCAACATGGGGCCGTTTCATTTCACCTGGTGGAAGAGCGGCAGGAAGAAACAGACCGTTGCCAAGTTGTTGTGGGACGACAAGTACCTCTACGTCGGCCACATCTGCCAGGACGAATACATCACCGCTCGCTACAAGAACCATGACGACCCGGTTGCCAGGGATGACTGTTTTGAGGTGATGGTGGCACCGGATCCGGATCGGCCGGAGTTCTATTTCAACATCGAATGGAACGTGCGGGGAGCGTACATCGATGGCCATCGAGCGAATGGGCCGAAGAAGCCGAGTGTTCCGTGGATCGCCAAAGGGGTTCGCATCGTGGGGAGTTACAAGGGGACGTTGAACGACGATTCGGACAAGGACCAGTCATGGACCTGCGAGGTGGCCATTCCGCTCGCAAATTTCTCGAAGCACATGAAACGCGCGTCGTTGAAGCCGGGCGATCAGTGGAACCTGAACCTCAACCGACATGGCGGCGACACGAATATGCAGTACAGCCAATGGTCACGGGCCGACACGTCGAAGCCCTCGTTTCACACACCGCACCGGTTCGGGCGGGTGACCTTCGTCAACGCGGCAGCGTCGCCCTGAGGACCGGTGCCGTGTGGGGCACTATTTCTGGCGATGGATTTCACAGACAACACGGAAACCGTGAGACGGCCCTTTCATAAACGTGGAAATCCGATCTCGGAATGAACAACTTGCGGCAGGGAATCCCCAGCCACCACCACGGAGGACGTGGTGGTCCTCGTCCGGGGATTCAGGACCTCGTGGGTTTTTGACTGGAGAATTGGAATACCACGTGGGACTGTGCCAATCGCTGCACCATTCCAGAACGTTGCCATGCATGTCGAACAGCCCGAAGCGATTTGGTGCGAATGAGCCGCAGGGCAAGGGGTGGGACCTGGTTCGATTCATGTTGGCCGCTGTCCCGTCAAATTGTTCTCCAAATTCGAATCGAGTCGTGGTCCCCGCCCGGCAGGCGTATTCCCACTCGGCCTCGGTGGGAAGCCGGTAGCGTCTGCCAGCGGTACGTTCTTCGGGTAGATTGCCGAGACGATTGCAGAATTCAACGGCGTCCTGCCAGGACACCATTTCCACCGGAAGGGTGTCGGGATCGATGGACCATCCCAGGGCCTCTTGGCCTCGCCCAACGCGGCGGAACCAACTCGGATTGGTTCCCATGACAATATGAAATTGCCGCTGGGTTACCTCGAATTGCCCCAAGAAAAAATTGTCGGTGAGAATGACGGGGTGACGAGGTTTTTCATCGTCCTGGGCGTTCATGTCGTTGGGAATGGCCCCCATCAGGAATTGTCCCGCAGGAATGTTTCGGAACCGCATGCCAATGCTGTTGATGAGGTCTGGAGGGGGGCTGGGGATTCGCTGAGACCACAAGAGACCCGACACAATTGCGGCCAGGCAGACTGCAAGAATCCACTTCCAACGGGATGGGCGAACGGTCATCGTCCGGCCACCGTTCGGTGCTTATGCGAGTGTCTCCCGCGGTCGTGGGCGATCGGGAGATCACGCAGATGCTCGGAACTCATTTGCTGGTCCGGGATGCGACCGGTCGGGCACCGATAAAACTGCCGGTGGACGACCCCCGCGTGATCCGAGTCGACGTCTTGGGCGACAGGTGCATGAAGTTGGGGTTTGCCGGGTCGGTCGAAACAAAGACAGGCCTGGCATCGGTGACGATGCCTTTCCCCGGTCCGGCCTGGCCAGCCAGGGTTCCGTGCTTGTTGCCCCAGAACGCACAGAAACTGGCCTTGTGGAGGTGGTCGATTGCGTACCCATCGACCAGGAAGCCAGCGCCGGCGTTGTGGACAAAAAGGTTGTTCTTCACCGTCACATCGTCGAGATGCCATTTCATGAACAATCCATCACCCCATTTTTTGTCGACGCCACCTCCCCAGGCGTGGAATCCGTTGTTGTAGATGGTGCAGTTCTCGATGACACCACGAATTGGCAAACCTCGCTCACGGTCGCTGGCGGTGAGCAAGCCAGAGACCGGGAAGCAAATGCCCAGCCGCTTGTTGTTCATGATGATGCAATTGCGTACTGCAAAATTCACGATGCGTTGTTTTTCGTGGTCGGGTTCAAAATCCAGGCCGACCTGTGGGCTGGTCCCGTTGGTGTTGATGAGAACTGCATTGTCGATGGTGAGGTCCTCGGCGCTGATGATACTGATCGCATTGCGATAAGCGTTGGTGATCAGAACATCCTTGATCAGCACTCCCTTGTTGTAGGACGTGTGAGTCATCCCTCCGACCATAATGCCATCGCCGCCGGCATCCTTGATCGTGAGTCCGAGGAGTTTCACATTCCGGCTGGCATAAACGACAATGGCGTGTCGGTGCTCGCTCCGCTTGTAGGGTTTGCCACTGGCGAACAGATCGCGACGCATCTTCAGCGTCGCTCCGTAACCCTTGAGCGTGACGTTCTTCTGGGAAGCGATCTTGAAGAGTTGGCCATCGACGTGGAATGCTTTGCCAGGCCGGGATTCGATCACGACACCGTTTTCGAGGAGTATCTCCTGGTTGGATGTCAGCCAGATTGTGTCGATCAGCCAGGGCACGCCCATGTTTGGCACCCAAACTTTTGCCGCACGGGATTGAATGGCGGACTTGAGTGCCGCGGTTGCGTCCTGGGAATCAAAAGGCGCCCCGGGCATTTTCGAGGCATCGAGATAGCCTGCTGGCGCTGGGGTCGCCGCCGGAGCAGGCAGTGAAAACAGGAGAAACACAGCCGGGGTCAAGTGGGCGAGAATCTTTGTCACTGGTGCTGCTCCGGTGAAGTGTGCACGGCGTGCCACCGTTGGTGTCGAGGCCTTGTTCCGTTTCGGATTCTCTCGCTGATTGTCAGTTGAAGCGTCGGTCACGTCCCTGTCCAGTGAGTTGAATGCTTGGTGTGGCCGTCATCGCCAATTCACGTTCAAGCCAACGTGGACCACGACTCTGAGATCCGAGCGGAGGGAGAAATGGTGGTCTTGGACCTCATGGATCAGATCTCGGGTGGGAACCGAAAACCTCCTGCAAACGCTCTTTACTCAAACCTCGCAAGGTGGCGATGTTGTTCACCGGGATCTGGGCCGGGTCCGGATGTTCAGCGACGGCCCGGGTTATGGTGCTCTCTCGCAACAGGTGCAGCAACGGAAATGGAGAACGATTTGTCAGGTTCTCCAGGTCATCAGGTTGGGTGTCCGCAAACTGATAGTCGGGGTGAAAGCTGGCAATTTGAAAATGTCCGCTCCAATCGTGTTCTTCGAGGAGTGAGTCAGCGAGATCGAGGAACTGATTGTAGTCGGAGAAATTGCGTAACACGTTTGGCACGATCAGCAACGTTGTTTCTAGATCCTTTGGGGAAGTCTCTTCGAGGATGGTGAGTTCAGAGCGGAGATCTTCCAGGAGGACTTGCTCGGACGTTGCGGTTGATACGGTGAGCCGCACACGACCGGCATGCCAGGGCTCACCGGCAAAAGGACACAGGCCCAGCCCCAGTACTGCCTGTTCGAGCCAATTGCGAACCAGAGCTGTTTCATTCATCCGTCGGACTCTTTGTCCAGAAACGTCGGTGCTCAAAAAGGAGGAATGGGTGGTCGGCCCCCACCCGTACCAGTCGGGAACATCGCCCCGCACAGCTTGGAAGCAGAGAGCCTCTGCCCGTCGGCCAATTGTCTCCCGAAGAGTATGTCAGACGGCAATGATCTTCCACAAACCTGCATTGTTCCAACCGGCCAATCGGAAAAATGTTACCGGATCGTATTCGTTTTTCGTTGTCCTCGACGAGCCATCCGCACCACGTCCATTGCAGACAAGTCGTTCCAGCGGGATAACGGTGACATATCTTCTCAGGCAGGCCGTGCATTCCGGGTGCCCCGGACCATGTCGGCACGGGCATGCCGAGAGGACGCAAAGAACCTACACCGAAAATGCCCAGACGATTCCAGAAGTCGGGAGAACGAAATGGATTCGAGTATCTTTGAAGGTTGTGTGCCGGCGATCATGACTCCTTGTCACCAGGACAGGACTCCGGACCACGCGTCTCTGGTTGCCAAGGCGAAGTCGCTGATTGATGCGGGAATGAATGCCGTGGTTTACTGCGGTTCGATGGGCGATTGGCCACTGCTGTCGGATGCGCAACGGCAGGAGGGGGTGAAACAGCTCTGCGAGGCAGGCGTTCCCGTTGTCGTCGGCACGGGCGCCCAGAACCCGGCCACCGCTGCGGCGCACGCGGCCCATGCTCAGCAGGTTGGTGCTCGTGGCTTGATGGTGATTCCTCGGGTCCTGTCTCGAGGGACGTCGTCGGCCGCGCAGCGGTCACACTTTGCAGGTGTACTCGGCGCCGCTCCCAATTTGCCAGCGGTGATCTACAACAGCCCGTACTACGGTTTCGAGACCAAGGCGGACTTGTTCTTTGACCTCCGTCGCGAATTCTCCAACCTGGTGGGTTTCAAGGAATTCGGCGGAAGAGACTCGCTGAGCTACGCGGCCGAGCACATCACGCACGAGGACGATGACGTGCTGTTGATGGTCGGCGTGGACACCCAGGTGTTCCACGGGTTCATTCACTGTGGGGCCGTCGGAGCCATCACGGGGATCGGCAATTGTCTTCCCGGTCCGGTGCTGACGCTGCTTGCCCTATGCAAACAGGCGGCTGCTGGTGACGTGGAGGCACGGCGATTGGCGGCAGAACTGGATGAAGCGTTGGAAGTGCTGTCGACTTACGACGAGGGGCCGGACCTCGTCCTGTACTACAAGTATCTGCTCGTCTTGTTAGGAGAGGACGAGTACACTCATCATTTCAATGAAACCGATGAATTGTCCGCGAGCCAAAAGCGGTTTGCCGCCTCGCAACTCCAGTTGTTCCAGTCGTGGTGGGAGCATTGGCCTGGCAAGTCCTACCAGGCCAAGTGACATCGCCGGTCCATGTTTTCGTGAGGAGAGGGGAAGGTGCTCTTGAACAGGATCCTGCAGGTCTGTCTCGTGCTCGGTTGCGTCAACGGTCTCGCCACCGCCGCCGAGCCGGTCAATATTGGTTCACAGCGTGAGTTGTTCGTGGATGACCACGTTGTCGATAAGGTGGAAGGCGACGCCAGGCTTGACCTGCAGCAGCCGGTGCCGCGAGACGTGGCCCTGGTCACAAGTAAGCCGTGGGAGGGAAACACGTGTGCCTACTACACGGTGTTTGCTGATACGGACGCCTCTGGCAAAGCCATCTTCCGGATGTACTACCGGGGTTCGAACTATAACGCGAAACGCCGTGATCAGACGCATCGCCAGGTGGTCTGCTATGCCGAGAGCCGGGACGCGATCCACTGGAGCAAACCGAATTTGGGCCTGGTTGAGTTCGGAGGTTCGAGAGAGAACAACATCGTGTGGGACGGCGCGGGTTCCCATTGTTTTACGCCCTTCAAGGACACCAGCCCGAACTGCCGTCCCGATGCCCGTTACAAGGCGCTCTCACAAGTTCACAGATCCGGAAAGCCGCATCACGCTGTGCAGGGCGAAATGACGGTGTTTGCCTACAAGTCGCCTGACGGTATCCGTTGGACAATCAGCGACGGCCCGTTGATCACAAAAGGCGACTTCGATTCACAAAACGCGGCGTTCTGGGATCCCTACGCAGGGTTGTACCGTGAGTACCATCGCGTTCGAGTTCTGCGAAAGCCTGGCGGGGAGGTCGTCGTTGGTGGCCGGCCGGCCTACGGAGGGTTTCGCTCCATCATGACTGGCACGTCGAAGAACTTCCTGAACTGGACAAGCTGGACCGAGCCCCAGGTGCTGGAATACACGGATGACCTCGGGGAGCAGCATCTCTACACCAATGCGGTGATGTCATGTCCCCGTGCCCCACAGATCCTGATTGGCTTTCCGACACGCCTGTTGCCCGAGCAAGGGAGCCGCGTGGAGCCGATCCTGATGGCCAGTCGCGACGGTCGGAAGTTCAAGCGGTGGGACAAGCCTGTGGTTCCCGAGGACGCGCCTGCGGACCGGAAGGGCAACCGCAGCAACTACCTGGCCTGGGGCCTGGTGGCGACTCCCGGCAGCGACCGCGAGTACTCGGTTTACGCCTCCGAGTCTTACCTCTCGGGAACTGACACCCGGTTGCGGCGTTTCACGTACCGCGTGGATGGCTTTGTGGCCCTCCGTGGAGGCAAGCGAGGTGGGCAACTCATCACGCGTCCACTGAAAGTCGCCGGTGGACGGTTGGAGATCAACTACCTGGCCCGTCCCGGCGGACATGTTCGGGTTGAGATCCAACACGCCGACGGACGACCATTGGCCAATTTCTCGGCGGACGACTGCGACCCGCTCGTGGGTGACGAAATTGCGAGGTTTGTTACTTGGAATACGGATGGGAACGGCCCATTTTCGACCAGGCCAATTCGCGTGCGTTTCGAGGTCAAAGACGCTGACCTGTACTCATTTCGGTTTGTCAGCGGCCGTTCGTCTCGGTGAGCGTTCGGCATCCTGCAGCCCAGCGAATGCGGTGCGCGTCGGCCACATCATTTCTTTTTGGGATAGGTGAACTTCGCCTTCCGGGCGTCATATCTCACCATTGGGACATTTGCCGGAAAGTGCGCCTCGAGACACTCTTTCATGGTGCCGGCATACATCGCCAATCTCCCGGCCCCCCAGGTCTTCTGATCGCCGGTGATGTAATAGATGTAGGCATGGCCCTGGTACTCGAACAAATCCGCGTCGGTGTTGTTGATGCCTTCACCGACGGCGGCATCGAGCATCGGGTACTTGGTGGGACTGAGTTCCCAGGTGATCAAATCCTTTGATCGCATCAGGCACGTGACGTAACGGGTCGATGCGAGGTGATACTCGTAATCCGTAATCGGAGACGCCGTTCGATGTGTTCCAAACATCAAGTAGTGATAAGGCGGCACGTGGCGGATCGTTGGGTTGGCAAACACCACCCCCACAAACCTCAAGCCGTTGCTTCTGTCCCATTTGCTCAAGTCTGTTGACCGAGCCAGCCACGTCTCCCAGCCCGTCGGACCATCTGATTCATAAGCCATCAGGTACCCTTTCGGGGCTTTGCACACGGACGTGTTGAGAATGTGCTTCTTCCCTATGCGGGGCAGCACCCTTTCCTTCTTCCAAGTCTTCAGATCCGTGGTCCGAAAGCGGTGAACATCTTTTGTCCACTCTTTCTCCGAAGTTCTGGTCGCAAACATGTTCAGCTCTTTGCCATTGACGAACCCACAGGCAAACGAAAAGTCCTGCCCGAAGCGGGAAACCTCGTTGCTGGTGACCAGGTCGTGAACCCTGAGATACATTTCTCCGCCACCGATTTTCCGGTAACTGCTCAGCATCAAGAGCCGGTCACCAAAAACCACCATCGTGGCTTCGTCGCCGTTGGGCCAGGCGACAGGCAGCTTGACCAACTTCGGGTTGTTGGGCCGAAGCGTGCCACCGATCTTTTCAGCCGCCAACAAACAAGTGCCACACAACAGCGTGGCCAATGTCACCACGCAGATGCTCACCGCGTGGAGTCTCGAGCTGGAGAAAATCATCTCGTTGTTTCCAGGGGAGGTGGAAAATCCGTGGGGCAAAATGTCCAGTGGCCAATGACCCCGATCATTTTGCGATTCGTTTGACCTGGCGATCTCGGATACGTGCGATAATCTGTTCACCGTCGGTAAGTGTGGGGTCCTGGTCCGCGCCGAGTTCNGCCGGCGATGGGCCCACCCACTCGCTCTTTCGTCCTTCGACGTGAATCGTCAGGCTTTTCGGATCGACCGTTAGCGTGGCGAAAAGCGAGTGACGGTAAGGGCAGGTGTAAGCGATGAAAGGATGCTTGGCATGGATGTCCTTGGAGTAGCTGTCGTGTAGATGATTGCCGCCGACCCATTGATACGAGGCGGAGTTCACGTGCATGTACGTGACCTTCTTGTAACGCAGCACGTCATCGATGTGAGAGTGTCCATTGATCGCCAGCAGGACTTTGTCCGATGCTTCGCCCAGGATGCCCTGTATTTCTTTCGAATTGTCGACGGCCCATGCACCGGCAAGCGGCTGATGTGAAACGACGATCACCGGTCCTTCCAGGGTCGCCAGTTGTTCCTTGAGCCACTTCACCTGCTCTTTGCCGACGTACGAGGGATAGCCGCCCTTGTGNGTCGGCGATCCGCGATCGTTGCCATCNAGGACCAGCAGCCAGAGCCCATCGATGTTCTGGGCATAGTAGCGACGCGGCATTCCCCAGATGTCGAGGCATTGTTTCTTCGTGTGTCCGGAGTCCGTGTCGTGATTGCCGATGACATGAAGCGAACGTTTGTGGGCCCCATTGAACAGGTCGATCACCTTCTTGTTGCTCACGTTGGGATACGCGAAGTCCCCTAATTGCATGATCGCATCGGGTCGGCGAGCCGCCATGGCCTTCACAAATGCGGCGGTCCGCGCCAGGCCATCGTGCATGACGTCATGATGCAGATCGGCAATTAGCCCGATCCGGACCGGCTTCTCCAGTCGGCCGATGGCCGCAGATGTCATTTTGGGAAGTGCAATGGCCGCCGAGGCGGCGGCTGCCGTGCGGAGGAGATCACGACGAGTGAGGCGATCACTCATGCCGGTGGCAAAAGAAGGAATGTCTTGTCCTGAAGGGGCCTGTTTCATTTCACACCACGAAAACTATTGAAAGTCAGGGGGACCGCCGCCTGGGACGTGAAATTTCCATCGACCTTGTGACTGAGGTTGGTCCAATGAATTCTTCAGCCGATGTTCAATGGCTGAATTGTACAGAGACGCCCCGTCTGCAGCTGTGTTCGACGTGGATCGTTGAACTCTGTTGTAACAGGGACACCAGGGGCAGCGATTCGAAAATGCGGTTAGTCGCGGAAGTTGTAGTGACGGCGTTTGATGGTCAGCGGTGAGCGACGTTGCTTGGGGCGCGGCGCAGAACTGAATACCCGGATCTGCTGGCCATGGACATCCAAACACCAGGGAAAAGCTTCCTCGCGGCCGTTTCCGGCGATTCAAAATGTTCCGATCGGGTTGATGGGGGATCCCGTGCCGCCTTCCACGGCCAGTGGAGAGACTGTCAGTAGGAATTCCCATCGTTTCCGCTTGCGGCATTCGGTGGCGATCGCGCGGAAATCGAGCACATCCAGGATGCACATTCCCATGCTGACGATCACGACGCAGTGAACCGGCAATTCGAATTTGTCGATTCCCGATGGCATCACGTCCAACGCCAGATCGCTGCCGATGATTGCCACGTCACGCTTCTTCAGCCAGGGCAGGCATGATGCGTGCAGGCCAGCGGAATCCTGCATGATCTTCCATGACCCCTCGATCTTGCGACGCGTCCAGCGGCCGGTGTTGATCAACAAGGCATCCCCAGGCTTGACCTTGATGCCGGCCTTTTTCTCCCAGGCTTCGAGATGCTTCGGGTAGATTGCCTGCTTGCCGGGGAGAAACCTGACGCCAAATAGTGCAGGCATGTCCATCAACACGGCCCGGGTGAAGATTCCATTTTTGACTCGATTGATNGACAGTTTTCCCACGCCATCCCGCTTGACGAGGTCCGACGGGAACCCGTTGTACATCTTGCCCTTGTAGAAAATGTGGCACAGGGCATCGATGTGCGTGTGTGTGAAGCCGTGGTATTTCACCGAATAACGGTCGCCGGCTCCTCCCACGTCTCCGGTGTTGGCTCCCAGCATCACCTCGTGTTCGAAGGGGGTCGAGTCGTCCATCTCGACCTTGACGGCGTCGTGGGCCATTGAGATCGACACGCCCGAGCGGACCAACTTCGCCGCCTGTCTCCGCTTCTTGGGAGTGATCAGATTCAACGTTCCCAGTTCGTCGTTTTTGCCCCAGCGTCCCCAGTTTGACAGCGAGGTCATCATTCCTTCGACATCGGCAGTCGTTACGGAGGGTGGTGGTTCGGCCGGGGACTCGGCCGTGGCCACCATGGCCAGCACAACCAGGGACAAAACCGTACCCGCACACATCGCAAACCAACGGAGAGACATCGGATTTTCTTTCTTTGCCGAACAGTGATGACAGCGGTGACGGTCGGCCATTGACGGCCAAACCCAAGACCCATTCGACCACAATCCACCTGACGGTGGAAAGCGCAACGCTCACCGGGCCAGCGAGTGCAATTGGCGAGAGGACTATGGCACTTGGAAATCGGCATGCAGCCGTTGGTGAAAGTGCAGCATCGGTGCTTCGAATCCGGGGGCGTACACGCCCTGGTCGTAAATCCCGGAATTGAGTCCTGCCTGGACGCGGTTGCAGATCTCGATATCTTCCTGCTGAACGCGGTCCGACGCGGCCAGTGATTGCTCCAGGAAGTCNGTCTCGGGTGAGCCCTCGTGGTAGTAATCGAAAATAACTAGACAACGGTCAAAGGAGAGGGGGATGACCGTGTTGGTGTCCATCCACGGACCATAGCGATTGATCATGAAATTGGGGTAAATCCATGCGTAGTCGGCGTGTTGGCCGATGCGTTCGGAAAAGTCCTCTGAGGCGTCGCCGTTGCTGCTGGAACCCGTTCCACAGGATTGCATCGACCAGCGTTCGCCGAGGGTACGGGTGTAGGATGCGAGTTTCAGCTGGCCGGCCAATCCGGGATGCACGTGGGACACGTGATAGCCGCCATCCAGGAAGTTGTCGACGAACACTTTCCAGTTGCAGTCGATCGAGTAGGTGACACGGCGGACAAACTGGATGTTCTTGAATGGGTGGGCCAGGAAGGCGTCGAGCAGGTCTGCGAGATCTGATTCCAGCGACCGTGATGGGGTGCCAAAATGCAGAGCAATGAACGGACCCCACTGGCTGACCGGGATGGGTTTGAGGTCCAGGTTGCGTTGTTTGAGGGATTGTAGTGCACCGGCCAGGGGGGCTTGGATGAGTGTTCCCTGTCGGTCGTAAGTCCAACCGTGATACGGGCAGACGAATTGTTCGGCTGTACCTTCCCCGGAAGCCACGCATGTTCCGTGATGGGAGCAGACATTGAAGAAGGCCCGTGGAACATTGCCTTCGTCGAGAACAACCACGTAGGGCCATCCCATGAAGGCGCCGCTGAAATAATCACCCGGTTCCCGCAACTGATCCTGGCGGCCGACGAAAAGCCATTGGTTCTGGAAGACAGAGTTCTTTTCCAGATCCAGAAATTCGTTCGAGGTGTACCAGGAAGCCGGAGGGGTGGCAGCGTTCTCGATCGGATCGTTTGCCCGGAAACGTCGAATTTCTTCCGCTGGATTGATGTTGTGTTTCATTGAACATGCTTCTGTGACCGGACCGTGAGGAAAACCGGTTTTACCGGGCGAGTGGACCAGCAGCACATTTTTATTTGTGGCCCACAGTCTAGCCAGCCGCAAGACGCAATCCATCCTGGAGGCCGTTGCACTCGATCCGGGCATCCCGGGANGACAAAATGCCTGTACAATTGTGTGACAGNTTTCGAGTTCACAGGCAGCCAATGTGNTCTGCTTGCTGNGTTTCATTTCTTCATTCGTACACGCGATCACGGGGTCAGGTTGAATGAAACTTTCTCGCAGGCAGTTCCTTATTGCCAACGGGGCCACGTTGTTTTTGCCGGGGTTGCCTTCTCTTGCAGCGAAGGCCAAGGGGCAACCGCAACGGCCGTCCAAGAAGCTCGTGATCATGTACATCCCCAACGGGATCGTCCGTCGATGTTTCTTTCCCGGTGAAGAGAATGCGGACCTGCCCGGGTTCATTGGGGGGTTCAATGCCGACAAGACAAAACAGCAGAGGCGGATTCAGAACAAGCCGGGGATCTACCCACTGGAACTGACGTCGACGTTGCAGCCTCTCACGGAGCATGTCCGCGACATCACGATGGTCACGGGATTGGACCGGACGTACAAGAATGGGCAGGACGTGCACGCCCAGGGAGCCTCCTGCTACCTGACCAGCCTGTCTCCAGTACAGGCCGCCGAGCAGGGCATCCGCCATCCCAATGGGCGGACCCTGGACCAGGTGATTGGCGATGCCGTGGGCGGTTCCACGGTCTTCCCGACGTTGGAAATCAGCTGCAACGGGTTCACGGCTCCCAAGGAACCCATCGAATTCGACAACATTTCCTGGTACGGCCCCAATACCATCGCCCCGTCGATACGTGATCCACAGAAGTTGTACGACAGGCTGTTCCTGCGGAACAGCTTCCGCAAGCATGTCGCCGATGTGACCGACCTCGTGCTCGCGGATGCCAAGTCACTGTCCAGGAAGCTGAGTCGTGACGACCGCGCGACGCTTGGTGAGTTCATGGAGATGGTCCGGAACCTCGAGATCCGAATTGCCAAACAACGAAAACTGATCGCCGATGCGGACATCGATATCCCGAAAAACGAGATCTTGCCGAGGGGCGACTACATCAAGTTGCAATGCGATCTGATGCTGCTGGCTTTCCAGATGGGCATCACCAATATCTGCACGTTCATGATTGGTCCGGAGAGATGGGATGCGACCCTGCTCTACGAGGGTGTCTTTGACAAGGCTGTGCAACACCACAACATGACGCACAACCAGAAGGGCAATGGCTACAAAGAGGTTCAGAAGATCGACATTTTCCACGTTGAGCAGTACGCCTACATGCTCAAACGGATGAAGGAAATCAAGGAGGTCGATGGCAGCACGATGTTTGACAATTCGATTGTCTCCTATGGCGCCGGATTGGGTGACGGAGCGACACACCAGTACTACGACCTGCCGATGATTGTGGCCGGCGGGGCCCAGGGCCAGGTCAAACAGGGCCGCCTGCTCAAGTGCAAGAGCGGCACGTTGAATTCCAATCTCTGGCTGACGTTCGCCCAGTTGATGGGGCTTGAGATCGACGCTTTTGCTGATAGCAACGGCGTGATTTCGGATCTCTGGACCTAAGGAGGGGGGCATGGCTTTCACCAGGACACTCGCCGTTGGGCACTGCCTGCCGATTGCATTGGTCACGTTGGCCACGGTGTCTGCATCGGTCCGGGCTGACGACTTCGATGGGTACCTCAAAACGCTTTTCGCTGAGAAATGCGTGAGATGCCACGGTGGCAAGGCGGTCAACGGAAAGGTCAATCTCCAACAGGTTGCCTCGGAACGCCAGTTGGTTGGACAGCCGGAGTTGATCAGTGACATCATTGGAGTCGTCGACTCCAATGACATGCCGCCCGAGGGCGAGCCACAGATCAGCAAGCCGGACCGCGCGAGATTGCTCACGATCCTGAGGAGAATGTTGCGGACGGCGGCCAGGAACCAGGGGCGACGCAAACCGGTATCGATTCGCCGGCTCAATCGACTGCAATACAACAACACCCTCAGGGATCTCTTTGAGTTGAAGCGGGATGTGTTTCCCGTACCGGAAAGATTGATGACTCGGGCTGGAGACTACCTGGTGTCGAAGTCAGGCAAGATGCCCGACCGGGTCACCGTGGCGTCGCATTCGCTCGAGCCGAAGGCTGGCCTGCGTGGAGTTCGTGCGTTCCCCAAGGATCTGCGGGCATCCAACGGATTCGACAACCAGGCGAATCAACTCACACTCTCTCCGCTGCTGCTGGACGCCTTTCTGAGGCTCAGCGTGTCCATCGTCGAGAGCCCGGACTTCACCAGGAAGAATGTCGGCACGTNGGACGAATTCTTTGCCGAACCTGCAGGTGATGCCGACAGGGGATTGGTGATCCGACAGCGACTGGATCGTTTTCTACAGCGAGCCTTTCGTNGTCGTGTCGATGAGGTGATCCGCGATCGCTATGCCGCTTACGTCACCGGCAAACTGAAACAGGGAGTCCCTTTCACCGACTGTATGAAGAAGGTGGCGTCGGCGGCACTCTCGTCGCCCCTGTTCCTGTACCGGTCCAACTCGGTGAATGCCGGGGACCGCCAGTTCGAGTTGGCATCGCGATTGTCGTATTTTCTGTGGAACAGTTGTCCGGACGATGAACTGCTTCGGCTGGCCAGGCGAGGTGAACTGGCACAACCGGAGACATTGAACCGGACCATTGATCGGATGCTGTCGGATCCGAAGATCTCACGATTTCTCGATGCATTTCCAACCCAGTGGATGCAGTTGGAGAACGTGTTGGCTGTTACGCCGGATCCAAAAAAGAGCAGGTATTTTCAACTCGACCGAAAGTATCCGGCTAGCTTGCAGATGGTGCTTGAACCCCTGTTGCTATTCGACGCTGTTTTCGTGGAAGACCGACGTCTCATCGAACTCATCTCACCGACGTTTGGGTTTCAGAGCGAGTTCCTGAAGACGTGGTACACATCGGATCTGGTACCGCCGCAGGTCGATGTTCGTCGAATCGTGGAAGAAGGGCGAGTGAATGACATCCGCCGTCGGAAGTTGCAGGGTTCAATCAAGCAGGCAGAGGCCGAACGGGACAAGTTGTTGAACTCGGTGAGAAGCAAGTTGCTGGCAGCCCGGAAAAAGGACCCGGAGGCTGCCAAGCCGGTGGACCTGAAGCCATATGCCGCCTGGGAGTTCAATGGTGATCTCAAGGAGTCTGTCCGGTCGCTGGAATTGCAGGCACGTGGCAAAGTGGAATTTCACGATGGCATGGTCGTGTTGAACCGGTCGTTCCTGATCAGCAAACCGTTGCCCATTGACCTGAAGGCCAAGAGCCTGGAGGTCTGGTGCCAGGTCTCGGATCTGAATCAGCGGGGCGGTGGAGTGATGGGGGTCCAGGGGCCCGGAGACTTCTTCGACACGATTGTGCTGGGTGAACGCAAGCCACGGCACTGGATCTCGGGCAGCAACGGATTCAGTCGGACCGAGGACTTTGCCGGATCAACACCTGAGACGAAGGCCGGCGAGATGCTGCACCTGGCAATGGTCTACAGGAAGGACGGCACGACGACTCTTTATCGTGATGGGAAGCCATACGGTAAGCCGTTTCGCAAGGGGGCGGCGACGTTTCCCAGGGACCGCTCGTCGGTGATTTTTGGTTTGCGTCACTTGCCGCCGGGTGGGAACAAATACCTCGCAGTCCGGATCGACAAGGCCCGGCTTTACGATCGAGAATTGACCGCCCCGGAAGTTGCAGCCTCGGCTGCCGGCAACGGTCTCTACATCGCACAGAAGGACGTGGATGCGGCCTTGACTGTCCAACAGAAGGCCAGGCGCAACGAGTTGACGAAGAGCCTGGTGCGATACCAGGCCGAACTCAAGAAGGTCCCACCACGGCGTGATCCGAACAAGGTGCAGCAAGCAGCCAACAGGCGGTACGAAGACGAGATCCGTCGCAAGTTGCGATCACAGGTCTTTGATCGGGTGCCAGCCGACGATCCCCGCTATGGTGGAGTGATCACCAATGCTGCCGTCCTGAGCATGACCTCAGGGCCACGACGGACGCATCCGATTTCCCGCGGGGCCTGGATCATCGAGGTCATCTTCAACGATCCCCCACCTCCACCTCCCAACGACGTGCCTCCGCTCAAGGAGGAGGAGGGGAAGAACCTGACACCCCGACAACGGTTTGCGGCTCACCGCAAGAATCCGAGTTGTGCGGGATGTCACTCGCGGCTTGATCCACTGGGTTTTGCCTTGGAAAACTTCGACATCACCGGCCGATGGCGAGACAAGTACGACAACGGATTGAAGGTGGACGCCAGCGGATCGCTTTTGCGGAAATACGATTTCGACGGCATCGTGCGATTCAAAAGTGCCCTGGTACAGGAAGAGCGTCGATTCGCCAGGGCCTTTGTGAGCCACATGTTGAGATTTGCCCTGGCACGGGAACTCTCCGCCACGGACACCATCACCGTGGACGAGATTGTTGAGAAGACCCAGCAGGAGCACTTCAAGATGAAGTCCGTGATTCGCCAGGTGATTCTGAGCAAGGACTTTGTCGGAGGCCACAACTAGGCGATGATGTCCTGGATCACCTGGCCGTGAACATCGGTCAGGCGAAAGTCTCGGCCGGCGTGCCGGTAGGTCAGTCGTTCGTGGTCGATGCCCAGCATGTGGAGCATCGTGGCGTTCAAATCGTGAGTGTGCACGGCGTTGCTCGTGGTCAGGATGCCGTGTTCGTCGGAGGCACCGTGCACGATGCCTCCCTGGATACCGCCGCCAGCCATCCAGGATGAAAAACAGAAGTTGTGGTGTTCGCGTCCCGGGTGGTTGGCCGACTTGTTGAACGGTGTGCGGCCGAATTCGGTTGTCCAAACGACGAGGGTTCGTTCCAGCATTCCACGTTGTTTCAAGTCGGTCAGCAGGCCCGCGATCGGCTGGTCGATTGCCCGGGCCAGTTTGGCGTGGTCGGCCATGTTGCCGTGCGAGTCCCAGTTGCTGTTTGAGCCGACATCTATCAGTTCCAGGAACCGAACTCCGCGTTCGGCCAAGCGACGGGCCACCAGGCATTGCCATCCAAAGCCTGTCGTCGCGCCTCGTTCCAGTCCATAAAGTTTCAGCGTGGACCGGGTTTCACCGGACAGGTCAAACGCTTCAGGCGCCTCCCGTTGCATGCCGAAGGCTGTCTCGAAAGAACGGATTCGTGCGTCGAGCGCCTGGTCGGCCTCGCGTGTTTTTCGATGGGCCCGGTTCAAGCGAGCCAGCAGCCCAAGTTCCATCCGTTGCAGGGCAGGTTGTGTAACGAGGGGGTGGATATTGGGTAACGGGTTCTTTCCCGGTACGACCTGTGTCCCCTGGTGGCAGGCGGGCAGGAAATCGCTGCCCCAGGTCTGGGCGCCGGCGTAGGGCGCGGCGGGGGCGAGCACCATGAATGAGGGCAGGTTCTGGTTTTCGGTTCCCAGTCCATAGCTCACCCACGAACCGGCACTGGGACGGGCGAATTGTGCTGAACCGGTATGTGCCGCAAGCGTGGCCTTGTCGTGTCCATCGCTTTCGCAATGCATCGCGTTGAGAACACACACGTCATCGATCACCGATCCCAGGTGGGGAAACAGTTCACTGACCCACGTTCCGCTTTCTCCGTACTGTTTGAACGACCAGTGGGGCTTGATCAGGTGACGCTTGAATTCACCCGACTTGTTCAGCCAGCGGGATGCGGTGATTGATTTTCCGTGATCAACCGCCAGTTGTGGTCGATGGTTGAACGTGTCGACGTGGGACACACCACCGGTTGAATAGAGGAAGATGACGCGATCAGCTCTTGGAGCGTGATGCCCGTGCCGTGCTCCCAGCGGATTGTGTGACTGGGCCTGCACGGTGCTCCACAGGCCGGACAGCGCGACACTGCCAAAGCCACCGGATGCACGGTGTAGAAACTCGCGACGGGAAGTGGAAGGGCGATACATCAAGAGACTCAGTCGACGTAAAGGAACCCGTTACTCGTAAGCAAAACCCTGGCCAGTGCCGACCATGCTGCAAGTTCCCGCTTTGGGTTGTCCTGATCGTCGGACAATGTCTCCTGGTAAGCGGTAACAAAGGCGAGGGCATTTGTGATTTCGAGTTCATCCGGTTGGTGGCCATGGGCCATTTCGAAGGCAACGCGTACACGGGCCCGGGGGGTGTGTGGCAACGCCAACAATCGACTGGCAAAGCCGCGAGCCTGAGCGTGAACGAACGGCGAATTCATCAGGTAAAGAGCCTGGGTTGGAGTCGTGGTGGGTTGGCGTGTTGCCACGCTCTGGTTCGGGTCGGCGGCGTCGAACAAGGCGAGGTAGGGGTGGCGACGGTTTCGTTGGACCATCAGGTAAACGCTACGGTGATTGGAGTCGTACACCGCGTGGAACGGATGATGGATGGAGAAACCCCAGGTGTTGACCGGTGGGAACGGGTGCGCCTGAGGGATTTTCCGATTGAGTTGTCCACTCAGAACGAGCATCGCATCACGAATCGATTCGGCGTCGAGTGGCCGCCTGGCAAAACGCCAGTGCCAGCGGTTGTCCGGATCGACTTGCAGATTCCGGTCGTCGTCATCGCTGGCAAGTTGGTACGTCCGTGAGTTCATGATCAGGCGATGCAGTGCCTTGACAGACCAGCCGGAATTGATGAACTGCACCGCCAGCCAGTCGAGAAGACGCGGGTGCGTGGGAGGTTGTCCTCGCGAGCCAAAGTCGCTGGGCGTCGACACCAGTCCGTGTCCGAAGTGCCACAGCCAGACCCGATTGACGAACACTCGGGCAGTCAGCGGATTCTTTCGTCGCGTGATCCAGTCGGCCAATTCGAGTCGGCCACTGCCGGCCGCTGGTTTGGACAGCCGATCGCCGCCGAGGACTTCGAGAAACCGTCGGGGGATTTCTGGGCCAGGTCGGTTTGGCTCGCCTCGCTGCTGTATGTGGGCGTTGACGGGAGTTCCCTCGCTGACTCCGTACGCGACTTCGTAGGCCGGTTTTTCCTCACGGGTTCGCCGTTTCTGTTTGAGAACTTCAATCTCTTTGGTGGCCGCAGCGGCAAGTGTCTTGTCCCTGGGAGTCACGCCCCTGGGCTTGACGGGCGGGCCCCCGGGAGGGGCAAATGCCTCGTCCTGGAGACCGATGTTGTCGAGGTCACGTGAACAGGCGGGCCCGGCGACATGCCCGGTCGCATCGCAAATGAAGCAGTCAGCAATACCGTCCCAGCCGGGGCCGACGGCCTTGCTGGCAAACGTGGTCAGGTCATCTGGAGTGCCGACGACACCGGAGAACGTCTTGCTGGCCGGATCGATCGAAATTCTCAGGGTGTACCACGTGCCGGGAGTGATTCGGCGGACGGTTTCCCACCTGTTCCCATTTCGAATCGCAAACTCGGTTGCCGTGGCGCTGCACTGAATGGCCAGCGACTGGACGACGCCTCGCCCGAGATAAAAGCGAAAGGCACCGGATTTGCCCGGTGAATCCAGAGACCGGAAATCCACCGTGAAGTGCATCTGCCGACCGGCGGTGGCTCGCAGGCCATCTTTGAAGACATAGCGGAGTCCGTCAGTCGCTTTTCCACTGCCGATTCGTACGCCGAGTGTGCCTTTCGGATGGACGTGTTGGTAGGGGCTCTGTGCCTTGGTGGTGATTTCGATTGGACCGGCGCAGACCCACGGGCCGGCGGGCCGTTGCCTGGGCTTCTGCGCTTCAAATCCCAGGTCGACACCACCTGCTCGCCAGTTTGAGTCCAATTGCATCTGTCGTCGTTTGAGCGACGACAATTGCTTGTCGATTCTCGCGAGTTCCTGGGCTTTTCGTCTCTCCAGTTTCGCGGTCAGCGTGGGTGGAACGAGCGGTGGGAAATGAGCAGGGCGTTTTTGTTCTTCTCCGCCGGGAAACGCCCACGTTGTGCTCTGCAAGATTCCATACAGCGCATAGTAGTCGGCCGCGGAAATGGGGTCGTACTTGTGGTCATGACATCGTGCACATCCCAACGAGAGTCCCAGCAGGGAACGTCCGACCGAATCAATCACGTCGGCGAAGTCGAGATACTGGTAGTCGGGTGAGGCCTTGTACCCGTAGCGCTTTCCGATAGCGAGAAATCCGGTTGCTGTGACCTGCCTGGCGTAGTGTTTCGGTCGATTGGCCGACTGGCTGAGGGCAAGGATGTCACCGGCGATCTGCTCTCGCAGAAATTGATCGAATGGCATGTCGCGGTTGAATGCATCGATCACCCAGTCGCGGTACTTGTACGCTTCACGGACGGGATAGTCGGAGCCGTCGCCGGCCGTGTCGGCGTAGCGAGCGACATCCAGCCAGTGTCGGCCCCAACGTTCGCCATACGCCGGCGAATCGAGCAAGCGGTCGAGAACTCTGTTGAGGGCCTGCGGTGATTTGTCGTCCAGAAACGCCGTGATGTCGGCCGGCGTGGGGGGGAGCCCGGTGAGATCGAAAGTGGCGCGGCGAATGAGGGTGCGTTTGTTGGCCGGCCCGACGGCCGACAGTCCACGGTGGCGTAATTGGTCCCATACGAAGGCGTCAACGGGTGTTTGGACCGAGGTGGTCTCTGGCAGGGTCGGGACGCGAGGCGAGTTGAGTGGGCGAAATGCCCAGAAACTTCGTGCCTGTTCCAGGGTCATTCGTTTCGGAGCGTCCGAGTCGGATGTCGCTTTTCGTGGATCGAAAGCTCCTTCCTGGACCCATCGCGTCAGGTCCGCAATCTCGGTCGCCGAAAGCTTTCCACGAGGAGGCATTTTCAGCGTGGGATCTGAATAGGTGACCGCCTGGATCAGTCGGCTGTCCGACGGCTTTCCGGGAACAATCGCCGGTCCCAGTTCACCACCGCGGGCCCAGCCCGCCCGTGTGTCCAGCCGCAGACCCGATTCCTGTTTCTTTGATCCATGGCAAGCCAGGCAATGCTTGATCAGCAATGGGCGGACACGCGTCTCAAAGAAGTTGCGATCGTCATTGCCTGCGGCGTTGACGGGGGCGATCGCGAGAGACAGCAGGAGGCCAGTGACTGCTAGTGCTCTCATTGTGGCGTTTCAAGATCAATTGCCCGGCGACTGCTTAGAACAGTTCGGCGATGGGTTGGCCTTCTTCGACCACATAGCGGGGGCGGCCACGGGGATCGAGGTAGGTGGCGTCCAGTGGCACATCCATGTGTCGATAAATAGTGGCGGCGAGATCGCCGGGGGTGACGGGGCGTTCCTTGATGTGACCGCCATCTCTTTCGCTGGCTCCGATGACCTGTCCGTGCCGCAAGCCACCTCCTGCCATCGCGAGGCCACTGATTGCGGTGTAGTGGTTGCGTCCGTCGGTACTGCCCTGGGTGCCCATGTTGGGGGTTCGCCCGAATTCGCCCATCGAGATGACCAGGCAGTCGTCGAGAAGGCCGTGGTCATCGAGATCGGAAACCAAGGTCGTGACCAGGTGGTCATACAGTGGCAACAGTGGTTTCAGCCCCTTGGAAATCCCTCCGTAGGGCGGGATGTTGTCTCCGTGCGTGTCCCAGGTGCCCGATGCGGTGTGGTAACTGAGATCAAGCGTGATGAAACTCACGCCGGCCTGCACCAATCGACGTGCCAGCAAGGCCTGCTGGCACCAGAGATGTTTGCCGTACCGGTCGCGGACCTCGGCCGGTTCTTTGCGGATGTCCAGTGCTCGCTGGGCCCGTTGGCCGAGCACCATGTCGACAGCTTTCTGCTGGTAGGAATCCAGAGCATCCATCGATCCAGACTGGTCGAGATCTTTGCGGAGGCGATCGAATTGTTGAGCCAACGATTGCCGGGTTGTCAAACGGCCCGCGTTGAGGCCGGCTGGGATTTTCAGTAAATCGGCGCCACTTACACGGCCGGTGTCGACACCGACCTTGGTGTAAACCGGCAGCCGCGTAGCGTAATTGGCGATGAAGGGGTCGTATTGTTTTCCGAGATACCCGGCAAAGGCCAGGTGCGAACGTGAACGCATGAACGCGGCGTAGGGCGGCATGCTGGGATGATTGGGGCCGTGCATCTTGGCAACGACGGATCCGATCGCGGGGTAGAGGTGTCCCTTGGGGTTGGTTCGAGGGGTCGCCTCACGGTTCCCGGTCTGGAACACCATGTTGGGTTCGTGGCTGCTTTTGCGAGGATCGACTGACCGGATGATCGTGAACTTGTCGAGCATCGCGGCCTGCTTGGGCAGGTGCTCGCAGATGATCACTCCTGGTTGGGCAGTCTGAGTGACGCCGAAGGGGCCCCGGTTGATGAAGGGCCGCTCGGGCTTGGGGTCCCAGGTGTCAATGTGGCTGGGGCCACCGGCCATCCAGAGGAGGATCACGCTCTTGCCGCTTCCCACCGGTTGTCCCGAACGGGCAGCTTCGGCACGCATTCTCACGAGTTGCGGAAGCGATAGTCCGGCCATGCCGGCCAGGGACGCCTTGAGCATCCCTCGGCGGTTCTGCACCACCAGACCCTCTCGAACACGGGGGTTCAAACTCGAAAAAGCGTGGTCATGATTATGCGGTGTTTGCGACATGGTCAGTAATTCTAACATCAAATTCTCGTTCGTGTCAGCGTTTGTCGACTCGTCACGGTCCGGTTTTTCCGTCGGTGGAAAGTCGGCGGTTGAAAGAGATTTCGAGACCGGCTCTCGTTATTAGGTGAAAGCGACTGCGGCCCGCCGTGATTCAAAGCGGGGAGCGTTTTTGGGGCGTTGGTGTTTTGAAGGTGCTGGTCAAATCGCACGTGCAGGCATAGTATGAATCTGCCGGGCTTCGCGTGGAGCGATGGGGCGTCGGACCGGCCTTGTTCTGCAGGACATACAACAGCAGGAGTACGCCGATGTGGTCGTCGCGTCTCTTCTGGAAACCCTTGGTGATCTGCTTGGCCGGGATCCTGGTCGCGGAGGTTGTGATGGGTGCGGTGTTGACCAACTGGCGAACCGGGCAAGTGCGCCAGTCGCGGCTTGACCGGTTACGGGTATCAGCCCAGGCCATCGCTGGGCAATTGGTGAGACTGGTCGATGATGGCGAATTCCAGGAGTTGGCAGATCAGGTCAAGCGATTGGATCAGGAAACCGGACTTCGGATCACGGTAATCGAACAGGATGGAATTGTCCTGGCGGAATCTCGTTATGATCCGCTCGAAATGGAAGACCATTCAAACCGCCTGGAAATTCGCTTGGCGCGTGAGATTGGAACGGGGAGCAGTTCTCGGACCAGTCTCACCCTCGACCGGGACATGAGCTACATGGCGATCCGGGTGCCGCGGGCTGACGGCACATCTTTGTTTGTTCGAGTTGGTGAAAACGAACACGAGATTTCCGCTGACCTGGAATCGGTCACGAACGAGGTGCACCGCATTGTGTTCTTGGTGGGGCTTGCAGCCGTTGGCGTTTCCCTGGTGTCAGCCAGTTTCTTCTCCCGGCCGGTGCTGTCCTTGATCGAGGAAGCACATAGCGTGGCGGTTTCGCATCTTGGCAGGGATGCTGTGGTGTTTGAACAAAACGAACTTGATTCTGTTCGTCGGGTGATACGCCAACTGGATGAAGAACTGATCCGGCTCGGCTCGCAAATTCAGCAGGAAGCCAAGCGGCTCGATGTGGTCCTGGGCGGAATGGACGAAGGTCTGATTGTCGTCGATGCCAATGAGAAGTTGTTGCTTGCGAACCCGGCAGCCTGCCAAATGTTCGATATCGAAATGCCGAGGGACATGGGGCGTCCGGTTTGGGAGTTGATCCGTCACCGGTCGGTTGAGCGTGCGATCTCCAAGGCGATGAAGCGAGATCGACCACATCAGCGAATTGTAGAATTGCGAGGGAACCCCTCGAAGCATCTTGCGGTCAACGCGACAAGGTTGCAGGATGAAGAATCGGCTCTCGTGATCGTGATGTTCCATGACATCACCGACCTGCACCGACTGGAAAATGTTCGACGCGAGTTTGTTGCCAATGTCTCGCATGAATTGAAGACGCCACTTGCTTCGATCCAGGGCTTTACCGAGTCACTGCTGCAGGGAGCCATGGAAGACAGTGAGTACAACCGGGAGTTCCTGCAGCGGATTCTCGAGCAAGCCGACCGGCTCAATCTTCTGATTCAGGACATGCTGGCACTGGCCCGGGTTGAGGCGGGGGAACATCCGTTCGACGATACTGCGGTCGATGTTCAGCAAGTTGTCAACGGTTGTCTTGCAGTCCAGCAAGCAAGTGCTGAATCGCGCCAGATTGAACTTTTGAATGCGCCACCGCAGTCTCCATTGAGTGTTCAAGCTGACGAAGAAGGGGTTCGCCAGATTTTGGACAACCTCCTCGATAATGCCATCAAGTACAGTGACCCTGGAGGGCGGGTGGAGGTCGGCTGGGAACTTCGGGAAGAAATGGTGCAGCTCTGGGTGTCCGATCAGGGGAGGGGGATCCCCGCAGAATCCTTGGACAGAGTGTTTGAACGGTTTTACCGGGTCGACAAGGCCCGGTCGCGTGAATTGGGTGGGACAGGACTGGGACTAGCGATCGTCAAGCACCTTGCCCAGGCGTTTGAGGGAGATGTGTGGCTAACAAGTACTCTTGGGGAAGGAACCACTGTTTGTGTTTCACTGCCCCAGGCGAACCTGCCCATGGACGTAATCTGATGCAGCAGTTCGCGTTGATGCAATGTCTCGACCACAGGACCACCGGTGATGAAGGCCTGTGTTCTTCGCTGCTGGAGCACGTTATCAACCGGTTGGATGGCGGATGTCGTCTCCTCTGACAAGGTAGTAGACTTCTTCACAGATATTGCAGGCTTGGTCGGCAATGCGTTCCATGGCTCGGGCAATCAGGATTTGCGAGAGTGCGCCGGCGATGTCCCGAGGGCCAATCAGGGCTTCCTTGACCACCTCGTCACTCAGAAGTTCGCGGACGACTTGATCGTTGAGCGAGTCGACTAGGTCGTCTTGGCCAATCGTGTGTTCTACTTGTGATGCATCTTTGGAGATGTAGGCGGACATGGCCTTGTTGAGCATCTCCTTGATCAATTCAGCCATCTGAAGAACACGGGGCTGAGGCGGAGAGTTCGAGCGGTCCTGCATCAGTCGAATGGCCTCGCAGATGTTTACCGCCTGGTCGCCGATCCGTTCGAGGCTGGAAGTCACATGCGAGACGGTGAGCACATACCTCAGGTCAGTGGCGACCGGAGTATAGACCGTGAGCAACCGGACCACCTCCTGGTCAATTTGGATTTGCATCTGATCCAGTTTGTCTTCGGCTTTATAGACTTCCTTTTCTGTGTCCCCGCTGTTTGTTGTGAGAGCCTGTGTCGCCAACTCGACAATTTGTTCGGCGCGTTCTCCCATTTTCACGAGAGTTTTCTGCAACGCTTCAAGTTCCAGATCAAATTTTTTCATGGCGTCTTCTGCAATCTGTTATCCGTACCGGCCCTGGATGTACATTTCCGTTTGTTCTTCTCGTGGATTGAAGAAGATCTCGGATGTCTCGCCGAACTCGATGATTTTTCCCAACAGCATGAAAATGCACTCGTCGCTGGTCCGTCGTGCCTGGGCCATGTTGTGAGTGACAATCACGATCGTGTAGTCGCCCCGCATGCCCTCAATGAGTGATTCGATTCGTTCCACTCCCTCGGCATCAAGAGCCGAGCAAGGTTCATCCATCAGGATGATTTCTGGTTTGAGTGGCAAAAGCCGAGCGATGCAGAGTTTCTGTTGTTGCTCGAGCGTTAGATGAGTGGCCCGTTGTTTGAGGTTGTCCTTGACTGTGTCCCACAATTTTACTTCTCGCAGAGCCGATTCGACCAGTTCGTCTTTTTGTTTACGCGAGAGTTCGCGGGCTGGGCTGTGGACGCGAATTCCAAACAGGATGTTCTCATAAATGGAAATTGGCAGCGGGTTGGGGCGTTGGAAGACCATTCCGACTCGTCGCCGCAACTGTCCGGTGGAGACGTCACTGTCGTAGATGTTCTTCTCGAGGATCTCGATCTCGCCTGTGGTGGTCACGTTTCCGTAACGTTCGTTGATTCGGTTGAAGCACCGGAGCAACGTTGTTTTGCCACAGCCGGAGGGGCCGATCAGGCCGGTGATGATCCCTTTTTTGATGTCAAGCGAGATGTTGTCCAGCGCTTGGAAATCGCCATACCAGAGACTCAGATCACGAGTCTGGATTGCGTAGTCGACTGATTCGTCTACGCCGGTTGTTTCGTGGTTTACGGGTTCGCGTTGCATGGACGTTGTTGGATCCGGACGTGTCTGTTGTGGAATTAGCCGAAATGCCCGGTGACATAATCGAGGGTCATCTTCTGGTCGGGAGTTGAAAAGATCTTTTCCGTTTCGCCGACCTCAATCAGTTGTGAGTCGTTCAAAAAAGCGGTCGTGTCGGCCAGGCGGTGGGCCTGCTGGACCAGGTTGGTGACCAGGACGATCGTCATGGTCTTCTTGAGTTCGAGCAGAACATCTTCGATTTTCATCGTGGTGACCGGGTCGATGGCAATCGAGAATTCATCCAGGCAGAGAATCTCGGGGCCCGCGTTTTCAGGCCGGGCGTCTTGTGTGAGGGACAGTGCGCGTGCGATGGTCAATCGTTGCTGTTGGCCACCAGAGAGCTTGGTGCCGAGCATGTCGATACGGTCTTTGACTTCATCCCAGAGCATGGCCTGTTGCAGGCATTTCTGGACGAGTCCATCGAGTGTGTCCTTGTCGTGCAATCCGGCCATTCGGGGGGCGTAAGCGACATTTTCGTAAACGGACATTGGAAGACCGACTGGCAATGGAAAAACCATGCCAACGCGGCGACGGAGCTTGTAGACGTCTTTCATTTTCATCACGTCCTGGCCAGCCACAGTTACTGTTCCGGCCAGGGACGCGGTGGGTTCCAGTTCGAGCGTACGATTGATGCAGGTGAGCAAGGTGGTCTTGCCCGAGTTGGCTGGGCCAATAATGCCAAAAATCTGGTTCCGGGGAATTTTCAGCGAGATGCTGTCCAGCGCGATCTCATTGTCATAGCGAACTGTGACATCGGAGAACTCGATGTGGGTGTTCTGTTCGGTCAGGGTTTCAGGTGTCGACACGGGGGTTACCATTTCTTTCGATTCCGCAAATAGATGCGGAAGGCAATCGAAACGCTGTTGACGGCCAGAACCATGCCGATCAGCACGACCGCTGTACCGTACTGAATACTCTCCGGGACGTCCTGCACCTGTTTGGAGATGGTGAAGAGGTGGAACGAGAGGGCCATGAACTTTTCGTTAAGGGCAAACCCCTGGTTCATGTTGATGTAGAACGCGGCGCCGGTGAACAGAATGGGTGCGGTTTCTCCAGCCGCCCGTGAGACCTGTAGGATCACGCCAGTGAGGATTCCGCTGATGGAATTCGGCAGAACGATCGTGCGGATCGTCTGCCAGCGGGAGGCTCCCATGTTCCAGCACGCGACTCGGAATGACATCGGCACGGCCGCCAGGGCTTCCTTCGTACTGGCGATGATCACAGGCAGTGTCATCACTGCAACCGTACATGAAGCTGCGATCAACGATTTCCGCATCTGCGCGAAATAAACAAAAGCCCCCAGACCGAAGAGTCCGTGGACAATGCTGGGAACACCAGCCAGGTTCACCACCGCCAGATTGATGATTCGGGTGGCCCAGTTGTCCCGAGCATATTCGTTGAGATAGACGCCGGCCAGAACGCCAATCGGGGCGGCAATGAACAGTGAACAGAGTACCAGCAGAAAGGTTCCGAACAGCGGAGCCCAGATCCCCCCCGCGGTCATGCCATCCGTGGGATTCTCGGTGATGAAGCTCCAGTTGAGTGAAGGCCAAGCCTTGATGGTCAGGAATGACAGGATGGCCAGCACAGGCACGACCAGCATGATGGCCATGCCGAGAAATGTGTACTTGTACGTTGCTTCTCGTCGCAACTTGAGCTTTTCGAGCCCGGTGCTGACGAACGGGTGTGCTGCAGTTGTTTCCTGCACAATTGTTGGGTCGCGATCAACCATTTTTTTCGTTTCGGATTCCCTTGACGATCAGGTCCGCGACCATGTTGACAACAAACGCGAAGGCGAACAGCACGATGCCGATCAAAAACAGCACCTGGTAATGTTCTCCACCGCGAGGCGCCTCGCCCATTTCAGCCGCAATTGTTGCCGTCAGTGTCTGTACCGGATCCACCAAGCTTTGTGGAATCCGGCCCGAGTGGCCTGTCGCCATCAGCACCGCCATGGTCTCACCGATCGCACGGCCGACACCAAGGAGAACTGCAGCCAACAAGCCACTCTTGGCTGCAGGAAAGAGCACTCGAGACACGATTTCCCAACGAGTGGCTCCCATGGCCAGTGCTGCCTCGCGATACGAATCAGGGACCGCGCGGAGTGAGTCTTCTGCCACCGAAACAATCACCGGAACACTCATCAGGGCCAAAATCAGTGCGCCGTTGAGCATGTTCACGCCCACGGATGCTCCGGTTGTTGTGACCAGGATTGGGCCCAGGACCATCATGCCGATAAAACCCCAGACAACCGAGGGGATTGCCGCCAGCAGTTCAATCAGGACCTTCAGTGTTTCCTTTGTCCGTGTGCCGGCGAATTCGGAAACATACGTTGCGGCACCCAGTCCCAGTGGCACCGCCAGCAACATTGACAGGATGGTCACCGACAGGGTGCCGACGATCAGCGCCAGGATGCCATATTCAGATTTTCCGGCGGCCGTTGGATCCCACTTGGTGCTCGAAAAGAAGTTCCACAGGTCAAGATCACCAACCAGTGCTGGTGCGCCTTCCTTGATGACAAAGAAGAAAATTGCCATCACAAATAGGATGGCACTCCAGCCACAGATGCGGATGAACCATTCCACGTGCCTTTCCATCGCATCGAGGCCGGACATCATCCGGGCACGGAATCCGCGTGGGGCTCCCGCCCGCGAACCCGTGGGCCAACCAACCCAGTTGAATTGGGCGTTGGAGCCCAACATGTAGCCGCCCAGGAAATTCTTGATGATATTGGCAGACAGCAGCGCCAGCACGCCATAAACAAAACAGGTCAGGACAAGACTGATTGGCTGTTCTGCTCCACCTTCGTCCATGAAAACACGAACCACGGTGGTGATGACGACGGCTGCGATGAAGGCGATAATCTCCAGGCCGCTGTTGCGCCCCATGAGCAATGGTCTTTCGGAGGTCGTTTAGTTGATTGGTACGTAGCCAAGGTCGGAAACGATTTTCTGTCCCTTCGAAGAAAGAATCCAATCGAGGTAGATTTTGAGTGATCCCGATGGTTGGCCGATCGTGTAGATGAGCAGCGGTCTGGCGATTGGGTACTTACCACTCGCGGCATTTTCGGCGGTGGGCTCCACCGCATCGTCGTCTGCTTTTGAGATGGCCAGCATCTTGACCTGGTCGGTGGCATAGCCCATGCCGCTGTAGCCGATTGCCGATGCAGTGGTGCTGACCAAATCGACGACGTCCTTGGAACCACTCTGGTTGATGGCTCCTTGCTTGTAGTTCCCCTTCTCCCCAAGCACCGTTTCTCGGAAGTACACGTAGGTGCCTGAACTGTTCTGCCTGCTGACACGAACGATCTCGTCGTCACCCTCCACCTTGATTCCCAACTGCGACCACTTCGTGATGTCTCCACTTTCACCATAAATCGCCGCCAGTTGGGCGAGCGAGATCTTATTGAGCGGATTGTCCTTGTGCACGTATACGGCGAGGGCGTCACGTCCAACCACGTGTTCCAGCGGATCTTGCCCCAGGTTCTTTTTGACCAGTTCTTGTTCCTCATCCTTGATGGCGCGACTGGCGTTGGCCATGTCGAGTTCTCCGTCCATCAGGCCAGCGATGCCCACGCCGGAGCCGCCGCCGGAAACTTGGACGGAGATATCCGGATTCTCGGATGTGTAGACCTCGGCCCACTTCTGGGCAACATTGACCATCGTGTCACTACCGCCGACCTGGATTGTGTTGCCACTACTGGCTCTATCGCTGCAACCAGTCGAGATTGTCAATAACGAGCAGATCAGGGTGGCGACCCATGATGAGTTCTTGGCCATCGAGTCGAATTCCTTCGTTTTTCTTGCCGGTGAATGAGTGTCCCAGTGGCACGCAATGGGGTATCAACCGCTGGAGGTGCCGGGTGATGCGCCCAAACGTGAACATGAGATAAACTAGCGGCTGAGAAAAAGAGAAGAGTGAAGTTTTGATGAATTTTAAGCGTGTTTGCAAAGGTCGGACTTCCCACCGGGATGATTGTCAACGCTGGTCAGCACGTGAGACGGTCCCGCTGGCCACTTCGACAACACGTTCCAGTTCTGTTGCGACATGTCCGAGAAGGACCGCATCAAACAGTCCACAAACGATAACGAATCCATCCTGTTGGAACTTTTTGGCAATTGTGTTGAACGTCACGGTATTGCCCCTGCAGACCCATTCGTGTGATCCGTATTCCTGTTGTCAAAAACCAGTCACACAAAAAAGGGCATGATTGACGTTGTGCCGATCAAAATTGGATCCAGGGTTTCGGTCCCGCAATGGGGGTGATGGGGAAAACCGTCCGGTCGAATGACAGGGGCTTGTTGCGAGCAAATCGGTCGGACGACGCTATTAATTCTCGCGACTTCTGACCTGGTTTCGCCAGTCCAGCAACCTGCGGCGGCGCCATTCCGTGAAACGGCCCAGGTGTCCGGACATGCTGTCGTATTGAGGCATGTGGGCGTGGGGTGATCAGGACCAGACCGGATCCTTCAGCAAGTCCCCGACGACCACGGCGTCGGTCGTTCGGGCATCGGTCAGCGATTCTTCCAGGTTGTTGTGCTTGTAGGTCAGCCGGGTGTGGTCCAGCCCGACCTGGTGCAGAACAGCGGCCAACAGGTCGAGGACACTCACCAGATCGATCTCGGCGCGGTGCTGTACGTGGGGAGGAGTGAGCGGACACGTCAGGAGGACTGTTGCAAGAAGTGTTGCTCGTGACATGGTTTGTCTTGGTCTGGATGAGTTCGCTTCACCGGGACAAATCGTGATACGCGTCAATCCCTGCCGCGTGATTGGGCGGTCGATGGTTCAGTGTGCCGGAACAACACCAGGAGTCAGTTGGCCGATTTGTGCAACATCGGGTTGGCCCACGTCGTGAGATTGTGGCCGGGTGTGGAGCCACTCGCAGCGATTGTGCGCAACGACAACTCCAACACGTCGGCCTGGGGAAGAGCGACCTGGATGGTCAGCGGCGGGTCATCTTTCTGCAGGGGCTTGGTGCGGAGCAGTGCCTTTCCGTTCGCGACGACAACGAATGCAACCGCGCCCTTTGAGCCAGCCGCCGGGTGTATTCCGACCTGGCAGCTGAAACGGTCGAATACCTTTCCGGGAGCGAGGACAAAGTCCAGTGAAAACGGTGTTCCCATCCCGTAACCCGAGGAGATCTTCGGCACATCTTTGGACAGTGCCAGCGGGTGCAACTTGCGGCTGGCATCCATCGACTGGTTGACCAAAAACGGGGTCACGTAGTACGGGTGAGGGATCATGCCGCCACGAAACTCTGGTAGCCATTCGGCCAGGGGTTGTTGATTCCGGCGTGGTTGATTCGCATCGAAACGTTCCGTTGCCAGGCACAGGGCCGTGTAGATCACATCAGCGGTGTGTTTTGCGTTGTCAAAGGCCGCTGCTGCGTGGTGTTTCAGGGCATCCCGGCCGTTGCCGTGAATCGTGTCCTGAACGATCGGGATGATCCGACTGCCGGCTCGCCGTTGCAGAAGCCGTTGATGTTGCAGGATCCTCAGGGCGGCTTCTTCTCGCGTTCTGCCCAGCAGTTTTGGCTGATAGGCGACCTCGGGAATCTTGTAGTCGCCGGTGTCCATGATGCCGCCTGCTCCGAACAGGTAGTTGAACCGCTGTTTTTGTTTGGGGGGCGGAATCAGTGTTTTGAGCTGCCATTCGCTGATAGGGCTGCTGTGGGCTCCTGGTGATCCGGGATCCTCGTTCCAGTGACACAGCACACCGAGGAACTTCATTGCCTCGTCGGTCTCACCGGACTTCAACGTGTTGTGAATCTGGTCCAGGTACCAGAGGGTGGCTTTGGCGCTCGGTGCGGCCGGGTTCACGTCGTGCAGCGACAACCGCACTCCCGGCACCTTGCAGTACGGGTCGAGTTCAGGTGCATTGCCTCCAGCGTGCTTGTCCTGCAGTGAGGTGTACTCTTTGCAGAGCCGGGCGAGTGCCATGGGACCGAGGAGATCGCGTTGCCATTTTGGAAGGCGTGCGACGGCCCAGAGGCGGATCAGGCGGTGTCCCTTGCCCCACGAGAATGCATGTTTCGGCGAAGTGATGAGGATCAATGCCACCAGGAGCGAACAAAACAGGTGCCGTTTGTGCATGGAGATCTCTTCCTTGGATGGTCATGAGCCGGTTGAGCGATGGAACCGGAAGTCGGAGAATGTGGGTGGTGGATTGGACGGAGGGCGTGGCCAACATGAGGCGTGCCGGCGGTCCATCGAAAATGGTCGCCAGCACCTCGAGACGTAGTCTCCTTCTCCGGGTCACACCAATCAAGCTCACGGTCCCGTGTCTGGGACCGTGTGACCGCTGGCCCCGGGGCGAATGAGGTTCGTCCCGGCAGGACTCTGTCGGAGAGCCCGTCTCGACACCTCCTTGATTTCGGATTAGACTCCGCAGTTCACGATCGACGTTGTAGACAGTTTCCGTTGGTTGCGAGCACACAAGTTGTCCAACACTACCGCTCCGGTGAACCGGTCACGAGGCTCTGTACGGCACGTGACATTGCTGGCGATCACGCTCGCTTGTGCGTGGATTTTGTGGTCCTGGCATTTCGAAGCACTGTTGTTGGTGTTCGGGGCGGTGTCGTGCCTGGTTGTCGTTTTGCTGTGCTGGCGGATGGGGATCATTGATGACGAGGGAGAACCGCTGCTGCGATTGAAACTGCGGCCAGTGTTCTACATTCCCTGGTTGTTGTGGCAGATCGTGCGGTCCAATGTCGACGTCGCGCGTCGAATCCTGTCCCCTGGTGTTCCGATTAGCCCGAAGCTGATCGAAGTGCCGTCGGAGCAGAAGACCGACCTGGGCAATGTCATCTATGCGAACTCGATCACGTTAACCCCCGGCACGATTTCGATTCGTATCCGCGACGGAATGATCCTTGTTCACGCTTTGAGCGAGGAAGCGGCCGAGGAATTGCTGGAGGGGGAAATGGGGCGTCGTGTCCGTGCCTGCGAGGGGGACGACTGATGCTTATCGCTTCGTTGTGCGCGATCGTGGTCACGATGTTGCTGGCACTGGCCCGGGCTTTGCTGGGGCCCACCGTTTTTGATCGGATCCTGGCCGCGAATACGTTTTCGACCAAGACCGTGCTGTTGATCGCGGTGCTGGGGTTCTTCACCGACCGTCCTGAATTCCTGGACCTGGCTTTGGCGTATGCCCTGATCAATTTCGTTGGGGCAGTGGCCGTGTTGAAGTTTGTCCGTTATGGCAACTTTGCCCAGGCAGAAATTGAAGTCGAGACGCCACAGGACTCGAACGAGGCCCGCACATGACCGAGCCCCTGTTGATGGTCTCTGCGGCATTCCTGTTCGCGGGTGGCTTCTTCCTGGTTACCGGAGGAATCGGACTGCTCCGCTTGCCGGATTTTTACTGCCGCACCCATGCGGGGGGATTGACCGACACGCTTGGTGCCGGTTTGACCCTGCTTGGCCTGGTGTTTCGCGCGGTGGCCGAACAGCCGGCTGACTGGGGACTGGTGGTCGTCAAGCTGTTGTTGATCCTGGTCTTTCTGTTCTTCACGTCTCCGGGTTCGGGATATGCGCTCGTGCGAGCTGCTTTCACACAGGGACACAAGCCCCGGTTGGCGGCAGGGCAGGTGCTCGACGAGCGACTTTGGGAGGGGGAATTGGTCGGTGAGGAAGAAGGGTAACGAGTTGGAGGGGGTTCGATCGGTTCTCTAGTCGTCAATGTGATCCTGTTGAGCCTGTTGGTCGCCACCGCGGTGGCCATCATCCTCATGCGCGATCTGTTTGCCGCGGTGATGCTCTCGGGCATATTCAGCCTGCTTTCGGCCGGCCTGTTTGTGGTCATGGATGCCGTCGATGTTGCATTCACCGAGGCGGCCGTCGGAGCGGGTATCGCCACGGTGCTGATGTTGGGGACATTGACGCAGACGCCCACGCGAGAACGCCCGGCTCCGCGTCTGGATTGGAGTGCCCTGCTCGTCGTGATCCTGACCGGGACGGCCCTGGTTGTTGGAACTCTCGACATGCCCAACTACGGCGATTCCACGGCTCCTATTCACCAACATGTCGCCCCGGCCTACATCGAGCAGAACGTGGGGACACGAGACACTGGTTCGTCATCCGGGGATGACTTTCATGGCCACATACCGAACATGGTGACAGCCGTGTTGGCGAGCTACAGGGGATACGACACGTTTGGTGAACTGACCGTCATTTTCACCGCAGGTGTTGGAGTGATGTTGTTGCTCGCAGGTCTTCCACCAAAAACGGTTGAAACGACACAGCCAGGCCGTGGTGCAAACGATCCGGAGGCGACGGAATGAGAAAACATTTCATCCTGCGGGTCGTGGCCAAAATCCTGATTCCCTTTGTCCTGTTGTTTGCTCTCTACGTCCAATTTCACGGCGATTTTGGTCCCGGAGGGGGATTCCAGGCCGGCGTGATTTTCGCAGCCGGTATCATCCTTTACACGCTTGTTTTTGGGCTCGACACGGCTCGAGAGGTGTGTCCCAGACGTGCGCTGGAATGCCTGGTCGCCGGTGGGCTTCTTCTGTACGGGTTTGTTGGATCGCTGGGTTTCCTGCTGGGGAATCATTTCCTGGACTACTCGGTCCTGTCAAAAGATGCGGGCCAGCACGTTGGCATTCTGCTTGTCGAACTCGGGGTCGGTGTGACCGTTGCCGCCGTGGTTGTCTCGATATTCTTCATGTTTGTCGATCGGGGCCGCCACTGATGGGATTGTTCAATTACTGGGCCGTGATCGCGTTGATGATGATCGGGTTCTATACCGTGATCGCCAGAAACAACCTGATCAAGACGATGATCGGACTCGGGATTTTCCAGGTGTCGGTTTTCATGCTCTACATCAGCATGGGCAAGATTTCCGGTGGCACCGCGCCGATCCGTGTTCAGTCGGTGGCTGGCGAGGCGGCCGTCTATTCAAACCCCGTTCCACACGTATTGATTCTCACAGCGATCGTCGTCGGCGTGGCGACCACCGCCCTGGGACTGGCGTTGATCATTCGTGTCCGCGAAACGTACGGGTCGATCGAGGAGGACGAGATCCTGGAGATGGATCAACAGCCGTGAACTGGGAACAACTTCCGATCCTGCAGGTGATCCTGCCTCTGCTGTCGGCGCCGTGTTGCCTGTTGCTGCGCCGCAGTCGGTGGGCCTGGGGATTTGCCTGCCTGGTTGGTTGCCTGTCGTTCTTGATCGCTGCCAAGCAACTGCACGTCGTCCACAACTCCCCGACAGGTTCCATCTCGTATCAGTTGGGAGATTGGGCCGCCCCGTATGGAATTGAATACCGGCTGGATCGGCTCAGTGGATTGGTGCTGGTCGTCGTGACGGCGATTGCAGCGGTCGTGCTGTCGGTTTCGCGACGGTTGCTGCAAGGCGAAGTCCCCGAAGAACGGCATCACCTGTTTTTCGCCATCTTCCTGCTGTGCCTGACTGGGCTGTCGGGCATTGTCAGCACCGGTGACCTGTTCAACGTGTTCGTGTTTCTCGAAATCGCGTCCCTCTCCAGTTATGTCCTGATCAGCATGGGCCGTGATCGTCGGTCACTTCTTGCGGCATTCCAGTATCTCGTGATGGGAACCATCGGCAGCACGTTTCTCCTGATCGGGATCGGCCTGGCCTACATGATGACCGGTACATTGAACATGGCCGATCTCGCCGAACGGCTGACGATGACGCTGGGCAGCGTTTACGGGGAGGGGGCCTCGTTAGAGGACCCGGCATTGCCGGTCAACCAGACACGGACAATCCTGGCGGCCTTTGGTTTCCTGACGGTCGGGTTGGCGCTGAAACTGGCACTGTTTCCCTTGCATGCCTGGTTGCCCAATGCGTACGCGACCGCACCGACGGTTGTCAGTACGTTCCTCGCGGGGACGTCGACGAAGGTGGCCTACTACGTGCTGCTGCGGGTGATTTTCACGATCTTTGGCCTGACGTTTGCATTTCAGCAGGTGGGGTTGCAGTACCTGCTGACTCCCCTGGCGATCATGGCCATCCTGATCGCTTCGGCGATTGCGGCCTACCAGGCCGATCTCCGTCGGTTGCTGGCCTATTCCAGCGTCGCACAGATTGGTTACCTGGTGCTTGGCCTGAGTTTTGCGACCCATGCTGGCGTGACGGCCGGGATCGTCCACTTGTTCAACCACGCCTTGATGAAGGCGGGCCTGTTTCTGGTGATGGGATGTATCGCTACACGGCAGACGGGGCTGACGCTTGAGAGCATCCGTGGCCTGGGACGACGGATGCCTTGGACAATGGCCGCTTTCGTTGTTGGAGGCCTGGGCCTGATCGGTGTTCCCTTGACGAGTGGGTTTGTCAGCAAGTGGCTGCTGGTTTCCGCGGCGTTGGAGCATGACCGGTGGCTGGTTGCTGTCCTGGTGCTGGTCGGATCGTTGTTGGCAATTGTCTATGTCTGGCGTGTCGTGGAGGCGGCTTATTTTCAGTCAGCTGACGAATCGGATGCCGACGCCGAGGTCCACGAAGCGCCGGTCGGGTTGCTGTTGGCGACCTGGGTCCTGTTGGGAGCGACCCTCGTCCTGGGTGTCTACACCGACTTGACTGTCGGTGTTGCTCGCGAAGCGGCGACGACGCTGCTGGGAGGCGGATCGTGAGCCCGCAATCCCTTGTTGTTGCTGCAGTGGCAATGCCGCTGATCACAGCGGTGTTGGTGGTGGCCTGTGGTCGCCGGCCCAATCTGCGGGAAACCGTAACGCTCGTTTCCGGTGGGTTGCTACTGGCGGTGGTCAGCCTGTTGGTGGGAAGCGTCGAGGCGCGGCCGGAAATCGACGTGATCGACGTGTTTCCCGGTTCAATCGATCAGTCGGCCATTGCCATCGGATTCCATGTTGAACCACTGGGCGTGGTGTTTGCCCTGGTGGCCTCGGGCCTGTGGATAGTCACGAGCGTGTACGCGATCGGGTACATGCGTGGGCACGGTGAGAAAAACCAGACGCGATTTTTTGCCTGCTTCGCCGTTGCGATCGCGGCGGTGATGGGGATCGCATTTTCGCGAAACCTGCTGACGCTCTTCCTGTTCTACGAGGTGTTGACGCTCTCGACATATCCACTGGTGACGCATCACGGTACCGAATCGGCCAAGCGGGCCGGACGAACCTACCTGGGAATCCTGATGGGAACCTCGGTGGTTGGGCTGTTGTTGGCAATTCTCTGGACCTGGCAACTGGCCGGTACGCTCGACTTTCGGACTGGTGGGGTTCTTGCCGGGCACGTCGAGCCAGTCACCGCCGGGGTGTTACTGGCCCTGTTCGCGTTCGGGACCGGGAAGGCGGCATTGATGCCGTTGCATCGCTGGTTGCCCGCCGCAATGGTTGCGCCGACACCAGTCAGTGCCCTGTTGCACGCTGTGGCGGTCGTCAAGGCCGGGGTGTTCACGATCCTGAAAGTCGGCGTGTACATCTTTGGAACCGACTTGCTGGGTAGCGGGGGGGCGAGTGTCTGGTTGATGTATGTTGCCGGTGCGTCCTTGTTGACAGCCTCGTTGATTGCACTGACTCGTGACAATCTCAAGGAACGCCTTGCCTATTCGACGATCAGCCAGCTTGCCTACATCGTGTTGGGAGTGGCGTTGGCCACTGAATCGGGCGTGATCGGCAGTGGCATGCACATCGTCATGCACGCCTTTGGCAAGATCACGCTCTTTTTCTGTGCCGGCGCAATTCTGATCGGTGCGCACAAGACGCGGGTGAGCGAACTTGACGGGCTAGGCCGCCGGATGCCGTGGACGTTTGCGGCGTTTTCGGTGGGGGCGCTCAGCGTGATTGGCCTGCCACCTGTGGGTGGTTGCTGGAGCAAGTGGTTCTTGGCATTGGGGACGGTTGAGGTTGGGCAGTGGCCCTTGCTGGGGGCTTTGATGGTGAGTTCGTTGTTGAACATTGCTTACCTGGTGCCGATCCCGTTGCGAGGGTTTTTTCGTGAAGCACCCGGCGCGACGGCGGAAGGAGCAACCGGTGGTGAAGCACCACTGGCTTGTGTGATTCCGCTGTGCCTGACGGCGTCGGGTTGCGTGGTGTTGTTTTTCTGTGCGGATCCGATTTATCAGTTCCTGTTGTCAGTCGTTTCGAAGTAATAGAAGCATGGACGAGAACAACGTGCCGTCGTCACCGGAATCGTCGCGCCGATGGCTCGACCAGCCCCGAAACGTCAACCTCATCGTCAGGGGGTTGTACATCCTGTGCGGGCTGGTTCTCGGGGTCGATCTGCTGGATGGTTGGTTGGAGTTCAAGCACGACGTGCACCCCGAATTCACGCAGTTTTTTGGCTTCTACGGTGTGTTTGGTTTTGTCTGTTGCGTGGGCTTGGTTTTGTGTGCCAAGGGAATGCGAAAGCTGCTGATGCGGAAGGAGGACTACTACGGTGAGTAGTTGGCCTCCCGGCCTGTTGTTGATCCTTGGCGGCCTGTTGTTGCCCATTTTGTCGCGCAACGCCAGGCGGGCCGGACTCGTGTTGCTCCCGCTGATCAGTGGGCTGCACCTGTACTGGCTGGTTGCCGACGGGTTGCCGACCCCGGTCGAACTGCGTTGTTTTGACCTCGAACTGATTCTCGTCAGAATCGATCGGCTGAGCCTGGTCTGGGGGACGATTTTTCATATCGCTGCCCTGTTGTCGGCGATCTACTCGTGGCATATCACCGACAGGGTGGAGCAAGCCGCCGCACCCGCTTACGCCGGTGCGGCAATCGCCGCCGTATTTGCCGGCGATCTGATGACCTTGTTCGTGTTCTGGGAACTCACGGCGGTCACGTCGGTGTTTCTCGTCTGGGCTTCGCGAACCGCTAGTGCCTTTCGTGCCGGGATGCGGTACCTGATCATCCAGGTCGCGTCCGGAGTCCTGTTGTTGGCCGGAATCGCCTGGCTGGTGGGCGAAAGGGGAGGGGCGGCTCTCGCCTTCGACAATCTGTGGGACCGGTTTGAGCAGGGCACGGCCGGGGCGTTGCCCGTGACGCTGATTTTCTTGGCGTTTGGCATCAAGGCGGCGTTTCCGTTGTTACACAACTGGTTGCAGGATGCGTATCCCGAAGCCACCGTCACCGGTACGGTCTGGTTGAGTTCCTTCACGACGAAGCTGGCCATTTATGCTCTGGCTCGCGGATTCGCCGGGGCCGACTGTCTGATCTGGATCGGCACGGTGATGACCGCGTTTCCCATTTTCTACGCCGTGATCGAAAACGACCTCCGGAGGGTTTTGGCCTACAGCTTGAATAACCAATTGGGATTCATGGTCGTCGGAATTGGGATCGGTACCGAACTGGCGATCAACGGCACCGCTGCTCATGCGTTTTCCCACATCCTGTACAAGGGGCTGCTGTTTATGTCGGTGGGGGCGGTGCTGTTTCGGACGGGGACGGCCAAGGGCTCGGACCTGGGTGCACTGTACAAGTCGATGCCGTGGACCTGTGTCTTTTGCATTGTCGGCGCCGCATCGATTTCGGCGTTTCCGCTTTTCAGTGGGTTCGTGACCAAGTCGTTGATTGTCGAGGCGGCAGCCGACAACCATTACGACATCGTGTTCCTGGTGCTGTTGTTTGCATCAGCCGGTGTCTTTCATCATTCGGGAATCAAGATTCCCTACTTCGCCTTCTTCGGGCACGATTCTGGTCATCGTGTGCCCGAAGCACCTCGCAACATGCTGGTGGCAATGGGAGTCACGGCGGTCTTGTGTATCGGGATCGGGGTGTGTCCGGGCCCGCTGTACCGGTTGTTGCCCTACGACATCAAGCTGGATCCGTGGCATACCTACAGTCTTGGTCACGTGATCACCCAGTTGCAGTTGTTGATTTTCAGTGCGTTGGCATTCACCGTGTTGATGCGGACCGGAATCTATCCTCCGGAACTGCGTTCGGTGAACCTGGACACCGACTGGATTTACCGGCGTCCGATCCCGGCAGCGATCGGTGTCTGCCGACGGAGGGTCGCAGGGGGCCGAGACAGCCTGGGGCGGTTTGCACAAACGGTTGCCGGGAAGATTCGGCACCACGCACACCGGTTGATCGGTTCTGGGGGATTGATCTCAAGAACATGGTCGACGGCCGAGATGGTCTTTTGGGTCTCGGTTTTGCTGGGGATTTCACTGGTTCTCTATTACCTGTGACAGCCCATTTGTACTGGGGGCGGGGCATACAACACCGGGACCGTTCTCTACTCTCGACGTTTTCGGGGCGGGGTGAGTCCCTGGCTCTTCACCCGGTGTGCGGCCATTTCGTGACGACGAGGAGACCTCGATGAGTAGTAAACAAGTCCTGTCTGCCTGGCTCTGCTCGATGGTGTTGCTGGCCGCCGGGGGAGCGATCAACCAGGGGATGAGTTAGAAAGAGCGGAGACGTCCTGGTGTGCAGATTTTGAACAACGCGGTACAAACTGGAGTGGACATGGCAAAACAACGGGCCTGTTTGGTTGCTCTGACGGTGGCGATTACCGCGATGGTCGTCACCAGCGTGTCGGCACAGGACACTCCGAAACGCAAGGCGAGTTCGTCCACAACCGATTGGCCACGGTTTCGTGGTCCCAATGGCGAGGGGGTCAGTCACGCGACGACCGTTCCGGTGAAATGGGATGCCGGGGACTACAACTGGATCACCCAACTGCCCGGTCGGGGACACGGCTCACCGGTGGTGGTTGGCGAGAGGATCTACGTGGTCTGCGGTCAGAAGCGGACCGCCGAGCGAATCGTCGTCTGCGTCGCTGTTGGCAGCGGCAAGGTGCTCTGGAAGCGGACTTTTTCTTCGAAGAAACACAGGCTTCACGGTTCCAACAGCTACGGTTCGTCGACTCCGGCCGCAGATTCCACTGGCGTGGTGGTCACATGGGCAGACCCCGGCAAGCTCGTACTGATGGCCCTCGATCACACCGGCAAAACCACCTGGGAACGAGATTTCGGTCCACACACGGCGATCAATGGCGCGGGGACATCACCGATAATCGTCGATGACCTGGTGGTCTTGACGAACGTGCAAATGGACCCGAATTTCATGATTCGACTCGGTGTCCTGCCCAAGACGTACCCGGACAAGACGGTCCACGACAGCTTCCTGGTGGCCGTGGATCGCAAGAGTGGCAAGACCGTTTGGCAGGTGAAACGCAAGACGTACCTGGCCGGTTACGCTACGCCCTGTGTTCGAACACTGAAGGACGGGCGACGGGAACTGGTCTTTCTCGACTCGTTTTTCGGCCTGACCGGAGTGGACATTCAAACTGGAAAGGTCAACTGGCAGACTTCACGCCTGCTCCCGAGCCGCACCGTGGCATCACCCGTGATGGCCGGTGACCTGGTTTTTGGCTCTCACGGTCGTGGCGTGTCCGGTGACGTGATCTATGCCGTTCAGGCTGGAGACAAGAACACGAAGCCACGGATCAAGTACGAGATCAAGAAAGCCGCACCATTGACGCCGACACTGATCGTCAAGGATCAGCTGGCCTACCTCTGGTCGGATTCCGGAATCGTGACCTGCATCGTGGCGGCGACCGGTGAAGTCGTCTGGCGCGAGCGAGTCGGAGGCAGTTACTACGGGTCCCCCGTATGGGTCGCCGGATCGCTTTACTGTGTCGATCGCCGCGGGACGGTCGCAGTGGTTGCGGCCGGGAAGAAATACNAACTGNTCGCCAGGGTGTCGCTGGGCGANCCGAGCTTTGCGACGCCAGCAATTGCCGGCGGTGTCATGTACTTCCGTACCGAAACCAAGTTGCTGTCGCTGGGNGGCGAANCGCNACGCAANTGACAACCGTCTTGNNNTTCGGNAGATGTNNCTTTGCCGGACAGCGTTCTACGGNTTCTTTTTCTTCTTCGNCGACCGCACCGCAAAAGCCTTGCCGTGTGCTGCCTTCCAGCTCTTTTGTTGCTCCTCGGTCAAGAGCTTCACGCCATCCTGGCGGGCCTGGTCCAGCAGGGCGTTGATCTTGCGTTGGACTTCCTGGCGATTGTCGTCGTTTCGCGTTTCGCGGAGTGTGACAACTTTCANCTGGGACGTNTTGGAGATGTCCCGAATCTTCNGCTGCTGATCTTTGGTTAACTTGAGGACGTCGGAGAGTTCCGACCGCAGAAGCATCCATGAGCCGGAAGTGTACTGGATCTCGATCTGGAACAACCGTTTTTGTTGCTGGTCGCTGCATGTCTTCTGAATTGCTGCTCGCAGGGTCTTGGTTGCCTGGCGAGTCTTTTGCTTTCGCTTTTTTTCGTCGAGGGCCTGTGCTTGCGTGANGGCTTTTCGCGTTTCGGCTCCAGCCTTCTGCAGAGAGGCCTTNTGCTTGTCACTCAACTTCAATTCCTTGTGCACCAGCGGATTGAGTGCCAGCGTGGTGATTCCGAGATTCCGGCTCCGAACACGTGATGGTTTTTGTGCGTCTACCGGTTGCAGGAGCAACAGCAACAAAAGAAATGACAGGGACATTCGCAGATGATTCATAAGTGAAAATCCATTGGGCGGGTGAGCAGCCGGTTCAGTCTCCCGAGTCTGTCTTTGTCATTCAACCTCTGTGGGCCCGTTGACACCGGTGCGACCGAATNCGAAACGGTCAGTGGCGCGGAGTNTATCGTCGAGCCGGAAGCATTTCCCTGATGGACAAGGGATGCCTGAGGTTGGGGGCGAGCGACAAGATCAAGCGAATTGCCGGCCCGGTGATTTCGATTCCCGTCAAATGAGCTTGGGGTGTCCAGTGTGAGCTTGCCACGTTACAACTCCAACCNCTTGTCACNTCCCGCTCTTGGCCGCGAGACTGTTCGCGTTTGCGTGGCCGGTTGTGTCAACCAGGCATGGTTCGCCTGAGGGTTTATCCTGTCGACGGGGATGGTGACGGGCTGTTTGAACCAACGAATCATTCCCTGACCTCCAGGTGGAGTCGACGTGCAACTCGTTTCAAACCGATACACGATGATCCTGTCGCTGGTCGTTTTTCTTGGTGGGCCCGACCTTGTCAGGTCAGCTGAACCAGCGGCGAAGCCTCACGTTCTGCTGATCATGACCGACGACATGGGATGGTCGGATCTGCGGTGCCAGGGCAACGCGAAGCTGTACACGCCGCGAATTGATGCCCTGGCCAAGCAGGGGGTGCGATTCACCAACGCGTACGCAGCTGCGCCGGTCTGTTCACCGACTCGTGCCGCATTGATTACGGGCCTGGCACCGGCACGATTGAACATCACACAGCACGGCGCCGACGGTCCACAATTCTGGCCCAAAGACCGGATCATCCAACCGCCGGTGGTGGGCCATATTCTCGAGCACAAGACAGTGACTCTTGCCGAACGGTTTCGTGACGTTGGCTATCACACGGGCTTTTTTGGGAAATGGCATCTTTCCGGGACTCAAGTTCGCAAGGACGATCCCACGACGGGCGGTCGCGGTTTTTTTCCGGATCGGCACGGATTCGAGGTCAATGTTGGTGGCTGTGGGTTCGGTGGCCCCCCGACGTATTTTGACCCGTTTCGCATTCCGACGATCAAGCCACGCAAGACGGGCGAGTACCTGACCGATCGCTTGGCCGACGAGACGATTTCCTGGATGCGGCGTTCCAAGGATCAGCCAATGTTCGTGTGCCTGTGGACTTACAACCCCCACTACCCATTTGAAGCACCGTCTGAATTGATCGGGAAGTACCGGGGCAAGGAAGGGANNGGGTTGAGAAATCCCATCTATGGNGCCCAGATCGAGGCCACCGACCGAGCCGTTGGCCGCGTTCTTGATGAAGTCGATCGCCTCGGAATCGCCGGCCAGACNGTCGTGGTTTTCACAAGTGACAACGGCGGATGGTCTGGTGCGACCGATAACCACCCGTTGCGTTCAGGAAAGGGCGATCTGTTCGAGGGTGGGATACGTGTCCCATTGATCATTCGTTGGCCCGGTGTCGCGCGGCCGGGCACAATCAATTCGACGCCCGTTGTTTCGATGGATTTGACCGCGACGGTTCTCGATGCGGCTGGAATCAATCTGGCCGATGGCGAACGACTCGATGGAATAACATTGAANCCGATGTTGGTCGGTCGGGANGTGAAGCCCCGTTCACTGTTCTTCCACTACCCGCATTTTGCGTGGCACAAGTCCAATCGTCCCGGTGCTGCCGTGCGAGACGGAAACCACAAGCTGATCCTGCGGTTTGATGACAACTCGATCGAANTGTACGACCTGGCGGNCGATATCGGCGAGTCGCGAAATCTGGCGAAAAAGAGACCGCAGGTTGCCAGGAAGCTTCGNGAGAGTCTCGAGGCATGGCTCGCTCGAACCGGCGCCAGGCGGCCCACACGACGTTGACCAAGTCNGAGTCTCTAGGCCCGGGGCCGCCAGGGGAAAAATGCCCTGGTCCTTTTCACGTAGTCTGTATAGCCATCCTTGTTTTTCCTGAGAGCCGATTCCAGCATCGGCACTCCAGAAACCCGCAACAGGAATATCGACATGATCACGGGGCTGATGATTGTCCAGCGGGCGGCGGGTTCAGCGGCAGCGACAAGCCAGAGTCCCCACCAGACCAGGAAGTCGCCGAAGTAGTTGGGATGCCGCGTGTATCGCCAGAGGCCTCGGTCCATCACCCGATTGGCGTTTTCGGGAATCCGTTTGAAACGGGCCAGCTGGAAATCACCAATTGATTCAAAGAGGAACCCGATGGCCCAGACGACGATGCCGATCACATGCCAGGCCTGCCAGTCCCGGGCCGAATGAGCGACTCCCATCTGAAGGGGAAGTGAAACGACCCACATGATGGCAGCCTGCAATTGAAAGACCCGGTACCAGGATTTCCAGGCAAACGCGGAGCCGTGGCGATCTCTCATGGCCCGGTATCGGAAGTCCTCTGCTTTGCCAAGGTTGCGGGAGGCCAGATAGACCCCGAGTCGGAGTCCCCAGGCCGTGGCGAGGGCCGGCAGCAGCCAGCATGAGATCCCCGCAGGATCATCGAGTCCAAAACTGATCCAGGCAATGATCGCAAAGCCCGGGCCCCAGGCGATATCAATGATTGAAGCGTTGCGGACTAGAACGCTGATGATCCAAACACCCGTCATCAAGGCGATGGCTGTGGCCGCGTTGATCCAGAGATGGTCAGCGGGTGTCATTCCGGTTTCTCGAAGAGTGCGTGAGAGACAAACCATTCGCTGCCGTCGGCGAAAGCAAACAGTTCCTCGCAGGCGATAAAAAAGATTCGCCAGCGATTGATCCATTGGGAGGCCGAGGCCGGGGTGTAGCAGTCTTCGAACAGGTTGCGGAGTTCTCGGCGCCGGGCATCCAGTCGGTTCAACCAGGCTCGGCAAGTCCTGGCGTAATGCTGCCCATTCCAGTCCCACTTTCGAATCACCTTGAGGTCGGTGTCGTAGTTCTCCAGGAGCGATTCACTGGGCATCATGCCGCCGGTAAAGAAGTGATTGGCCATCCAGTCTTGTGGGCCATTGGATTGGAACGTGTACGCGAAGATCTTGTGGCAGAAAACGTGGACGAAGAGTTGTCCCCCGGGGCGGAGCCAGCCGGAAATCCGACGGAGCAGTTCGCGGTGATTTCGCATGTGTTCGAACATTTCGACAGAGACAACGCGGTCGAAGGCGTCGTCGGGAACGAAGTCGTTCATGTCGGCGGTCAGGACCCGGATGTTGTCGAGGTGCCGGTGCCGGGCCTGCTGCTCGATAAACCGCCGTTGAGGTGTCGAGTTGGACACGGCAGTGACGTGGCTGCCGGGAAAGGTTTCGGCGATCCACAGGGACAGAGAACCCCACCCGCATCCCAGGTCGAGAATTGTCATGCCATCATCGATGGCGGCTCGGTTGCAGGAAATGGACAGGGCGGCGTCTTCGGCGGCGTCGAGTGACATTTCGTTCTCGCCCCAGTAGCAACAGCTGTATTTCAGGCGATGGCCCAGGACGGCCTGGAAGAACGCGGGGGGCACCTCGTAATGTTGACGGTTTGCTGCATCGGGAACCGGTGCGATGGGGCCCAGATCGGATTCGGCCATAAACCGGTCGAGAAGTTCCTGTGGGGTGGCAGCCCGGCCCAGTTCCGCCAGCCGGGACCTCAGCAACCGGCGGATTCCCAAGCGGATGGCGCGATCAGGGAGACAACCTGCTTCGGCAGCCCGCAAAAGAAGGCCAAAGATGGAAGTCACGATTGTGCCTCGCCAGCCTTGACCCACTCCAGTTGCAGGATCCCGATGGCGCGCTCGAGGAAAGCGGCCTCACAGTAGCTGAAGTAGTAGTTCCAGGTGCGTATGAAGTCTTCGGAGAACCCAAGTTGACGGACGTCGTCGATCCGGTTCATGAAACGCGAACGCCATTCCCGGAGCGTGCGGGCATAACTGGCCGAGTGATCGGTGGCGTTCAGCAGTCGCAGGTCCGTTACTCGACCGACAGATTCCTGGATCGCGGTCAAGGAGGGGAGAAAACCGCCGGGAAAGACATATTTCTGGATGAAGTCGATCGACTTTCGATAGCTCCGTGAGCGTTGCTCGGGCATGACGATCGTTTGCACGAAGACTCGGCCGCCGTTTTTGCAGAGTCGATTGCACTGCGCAAAGAATGTGTCGAGGAATTCGTGACCCACCGCCTCCAGCATTTCGATACTGACCAGTTTGTCGAATTGTCCTGTGAGGTCACGATAGTCCTTCTTGATGACCGTGACAGAGTCGTCCAACTGCTCATCCTCGACCAGTCGACTCGTGTACTGGAATTGTTCCTCGGAAATGGTCGTGGTGGTGACGTGACATCCGTACCGGGTCGCGGCGTGTGTGGCGAAGCCTCCCCAGCCGGTTCCGATTTCGAGGATATTGTCGCCGGGCTGCAATTCCAGGCTCTCACCAATGCGAGTCAATTTCGTTCGGGAGGCGTCTTCGAGCGTGGCGGTCGGTGATTCAAAAATGGCGGAGGAGTACATCATGGAACTGTCGAGAAACAATTCGAAAAATGCATTGCCCAGGTCGTAGTGTTCGGCAATGTTCTTCTTGCTCCCCCGGCGAGTGTTGCGGCGGAACTTGGCAGCCATGTTGGTCACCAGTTTTCCCAGGTTGGCAAAACCATTTTCGGATCGCGCGAGATGGTTGATGTTGCGGGCGAAAAATCTGAGAACGTTGACCAGGTCAGGAGTCGTCCACCCGCCCTCGACGAAGGAATCCGCGGCCCCGAGAGAACCCGACACAAGAACACGGCGGTAGAGAGAGGGGGACAAGACCGTGATGTTGGCTGTCAGTTGATCGCTGTTGGTCTCGCCCAGTCGATGCGTGCCGTCGTGATCCGTGACGGTGAGGCGCCCTTTGCGCAACGTGGAAAGTCTGGCGAACAACAGGTTCCGGCATTTTCTGTCCATCCACCCAAGCTGTCGACAACGAGGGGGCGGGTGAGGTGCAGCCTGGACGGTGGTTGGCTCAGCTGTGGTGCTGGAAATCATGACAGAAGCGTCTTTCAGTTGTTCGTATGCGTCTCGGTGACACCGTGGGAGTCATGCCTGGGGTGTGCGTGAAACGGGGTCCGTTTGAACCACAGAAGGACCGCTTGCCAGTAGATGGCAAACACGATCCGCAGGGTGATCAAGGGAAAACAGAGCAGTGAGAAAGCGAGTCGAAAAGAATTTATCGGTTGGCGGGACAGCGTCAGTGAGGCGTCGAAGAGATGGTCGTTTCCACGAGATGTCTTGATGTGGACGGAGAGTGTGTCGGACGGCTTGGTGATCTTCCAACGGTAGGACATGTCCATCGGCATAAATGGTGAGACATGAAACTCCTTGGCGTGTTCGGCGGACATTTCCCCTGCCGTGGTGTCATGGGCGGGGAGCACGTAGCAATGGGTTTCGCCCCACGGCGTGTTGTGGACCTCGGCCACCACCGCGATGAGTCGATTGCCCGATGCGTCAAAACAGTAAAACAGGCTGATCGGATTGAAGACGTGCCCAAAGTAACGCAGGTGCGTCAGCAGTCGAATGGGGCCGTCAACCACAAGGGAGGTGCGTTCCCGTACCAACTCGCGAACGCAGGCATCAAGGGGGCGGTCGGGATCTCCGAAGTGGTCGGCTCTCCGGAACCACGCCAGGTTGGGGCCGCGGGTCGACCACAGCCAGCGGTGGGAAAAAATCGATTCCAATTCGTCAAGGTCCAGGTAGAGCAGGAACAAGCCGTAGTGGAATGCGTGGGTGACCGGTCCGTGTCGCGCATGGTCAACCCGGCCGTAGTACAGGCAACTGTGGCTCGATGGGAGGTGGTCGGAATGGGTCACGGCGAGGGTCTAGTTGTGTTGGATGTGGTCGAGTTCGGCACCAAAGGCGCGACACACTGTCATGGCGCTGTTGACGCCGGCTTCGTGAAATCCGTTTCCCCAGTAGGCGCCGCAATAGGATGTGCGACGGTGGCGAATCAGTTCGTGATGACGCGATTGTGCCGAATGCTGTTGATCCGAGAACACGGGGTGAGCGTACTGTAGTTCATCGATGATGTGGTTGGGTGCAATTCGGCCATTGTCATTTAGCGTCACGCAAAATGTCTGTTCGGATCGGAGGCGTTGGAGGATGTTCATGTTGTAAGTGACCGACGGCCGGACATTGTCGTCCTCGCCAATGAAGTAATTCCAACTGGCCCACGCCTGGTGGTGGGTTGGCAGTACGGACTGGTCGGTGTGCAGCACGGCGCGGTTTTTTCCGTAGGGGAATGCCGAGAGTACTTCCGTTTCCATGGAGTCCGCATCATCAAGCAGAGACAAAGCCTGGTCGGAGTGGCAGGCGATGACGATCTCGTCGAAAAATTCTGGTGGCGAGTTGGCTGTTTCCAAGACGACGTGGTCGGAGTCTCGGCGGATGGAGGTTACCGGTGTTTTTAGCCGGATTCGGTCCCGAAACGGGGCGGACAATTCCCGGACGTAGCGGGCGGATCCACCGTCAATGGTTCGCCACTTTGGTCGATTCCGAATTTGGAGCAGCCCGTGATTGTGAAAGAAGTCGACGATGAAACGCACCGGGAATTCTGCAAATTCCGTGGTTGGGCAGGACCAGATTGCAGCTCCCATCGGAAGAAAATAGCTGTTGGTGAATCTCGCTCCAAAGGGATACTTCTCAAGGAAGTCCCTGATTGTCATTGAATGGTCGCAGGTGTTTGCCAGTGCCAGTGCCCGACGATTGAATCGCAGGATGTCAAGAATCATTCGCCAGTGGTGGCCGGACACCAGGTTTCGCCGTTGACAAAACAGCCCATTGAGCGAGGAGCCACAGTACTCGAGTCGAGACTTTTCGCATTGAACACTGAAACTCATTTCCGTTGGTGAGGTGCTGACGTTGAGTGTTTTCAACAAGCTGCTGAAGTTCGGGTAATTGGCCCGGTTGAAGACGATGAATCCCGTGTCTATCGCCTGCGGCCCGGTCGGGTCATCGACAATGACTGTGTTGGCGTGGCCACCCGGGTAATGATTTGCTTCAAAAACCGTCACGTCATGCTGGGGATGCAACAGGTGGGCACACAGCAGGCCGGAGATGCCCGATCCGACGATGGCAATGTGCATGTCTTACAACCTGGTTGTGTGAGAATGTGACAGAGAACCGGTCCCTGTTGTGTCAGCCGGAAGTCAACATAGGCTTGATTCCTTCAAACACACCACTGACTCCGGGTTTGAAGACGTTGCCAACCAGGAGCTCCGTCAAATTCTCCCGTTGGTCCGGATGGTGGCGAATGAAGTCTGAAAAGTTAAAGGACGGGTCGTAGAACGCGTAGACCAGTTGTCGAAACTTCTCGACACCAGCGTCGTAGCACTGTTTCCAGTTGCCCAGTTGCTCGGCCGAAGTGTTGTCCGTCTCAAGGGCCTCGTGGATTGCCGTTGCTGCCATTTCTCCGGAGGCCATGGCGAGAAACACTCCGGAGGAGTACACCGGGTCGATGAAACTGTAGGCGTCTCCGACCAGGACCCATCCGGACCCGGCCAATTCGGTGGAACTGTACGAAAAGTCTCGGGTGGTTCGAAACGGTTCGGCCTGGCTGGCGTCTTTAAGGCGTTCGGCCACGGAGGGGCAGCGGCTCAATTCGCGGTTGAAAATCTCAGCGGCGGAAAGGGAGTTGTCGAAAAGCCAGTCGGTGCCAGCCGTGCATCCGACACTGACGATGTTGTTGGGCAAGGGGATGTACCAGAACCACGATTTGTGTTCCCGGGAATTGAAAATGATAGTTGCTCCTTCATCCCGTCCGGTCCCTCGCTTTGCATTGTGATACCAGGTCCAGATCGTTCCATTTCGGAGCCGCGAGTCAATCTGTCTCAATCCCATCCGGTTGGCGAGGAAACACGATTGTCCGGACGCATCAACCACCACGCGGCATCGAACGGGACGGAGAGAGCCTTCCCGTTTTCGGATGCGCCTGGTCCAGATCGTGGCAGTTGTGTCTTCATGGAAGTCCACCGAAGTGGCCTGGGTGTTTGTCCGAATTTCTGCGCCCAATGTGCTGGCTCGGTCGACCAACAGGCGATCAAAGGAACTCCTCACAACCTGCCAGGTATGGCCCAGTCCCAGTGGGTCAAAATCGTCAAAGTAGAATGGAGTCGATTCCTGTCCGTCGGGGCCAACGAACTGAACGCTGTATTTCTTGATGAAAGACGAGTCTTGTAGCTGGTCGATCAGTCCCAGGCGGTCCAGGATTCTGTTGGCGGCCGGGATCAACGATTCGCCAACATGGTGCCGTGGAAAATGTTCGCGATCCAGTAACACCACGTCGTGACCGGATTCTGCAAGGAGTGCGGCCACCGAGGATCCGGCAGGTCCGGACCCGATTACGGCGACATCACGGACGGGCTGGGAACTGTCAGGAGCGGGCGAGGCGGTCATGTCGGCCATGGGATTGGGGGGGGGATGGAGGGGCAATTGAACTGTCGTCACGATTACAGATGTCGTTCAAAACGGTCAAAACAAGTGTTGCGGGCACTGACAAGAGTTCGGTTCGCGTTTATAAAAGGTTGGGACGGATGTGCCAGCGGCAGCGACGTTGACATTGAGCGAAAAAATCGACGAGTGAGTTGGAAAACCGGATGGCTGCGAATTCAATCAAGGACCTGTTGTCGCCCAAGCAGGTGGCCCGAGCGGTCGGTGTCAGCGAATCGTCCCTGAAACGGTGGTGCGACCAGGGGAAGATCCAGTTTGAGAAGACCGCCGGGGGGCATCGTCGGTTGCGACTCAACACGGTCATGTCTTTTATCCGTGATGGTGGTTACGAATTGCGCGATCCGGGTGTGGTTGGGTTGCCGGCGACCACGGGGCAGACCCAGTGGACGATCGACCGTGCTCGAACGCGGTTCGGAGACGCGTTGGTCTCTGGTGACGAGAGGAAGTGCCAGCAAGTCGCATTTGACCTGTACCTGGCAGGTCATTCGATAAGCGTCATTTGTGATCAATTGCTGGCCGCCGCGTTTCACGATGTTGGGGACAAGTGGGACTGTGGCGAGGTTGAGATTTTCCACGAGCGTCGTGGTTGCGAACTCGCCATGAGATTGATTCACCGATTCTCGGAGGTGATTCCTCATCCGGAGCCTCGATTGCCGCGAGCGATTGGCGCCACATTGGATGGGGATCCCTACACATTGGCGGTGGGCATGGCGGAACTGGTGTTGCGAGACACCGGATGGAACGCACAGTCCCTGGGGAACATGCTTCCCTTTGAAACGGTTCGGTCTGCTGTGCGGACGATACGGCCACGCCTGGTGTGGTTGGGAGTGTCTGTGGTTCGGGACGAAGACCGGTTTGTCGAAGAGATGAATGATCTCTTTGAGGTGACCGAATCGCTGGGGGCCGTTCTCGTGATAGGAGGCCCTGTGCTGAACAAGACGTTGCGGCGCCGGGTTCGGTATTCGACGCATTGCGATTCGATGCAGCATCTCGAAGATTTCTCGCGCTTGGTACTGTCTCGGGGCGACTCGGGTGAGACGAACTGACGAGGTGTTTACGTGGGCGATTCGATCGAGTGGCGGGGGTTGATTCCTAACCGGGAGCCCTGGTTGTGGATTGATGATGTTGTTGGATTGACCGATTCAACGATCAATGCGCAGAAACACCTGCCTCCCGATTTGCCAATCTTCGAAGGGCATTATCCTGGGTTTCCATTGCTTCCTGGCGTGGTTCTGTGTGAGGCGTGCCTGGAGGCGTCTGCCATTCTGATTGCCAACCTGGGAGTCTCCACCACTGGCAAGGTTCCCGTTGCAACCGGGATGAACAATGTGCGGTTCCGCCGAATGGTGCGTCCTGGTGACAGTTTGGATATCGAAGTCAAATTGTCTGATCGGATTCAGGATGCATTCTTTTTGAGAGGGACCGTGCGAGTTGACGGCCTGGTGTGTGCGTCCCTGGACTTTGTTACAACAGCGGCCTCTCCGCCAGTTTCCGACGAGTGACCATTGGAGATCGCTACGACAATCCGGTGTTGTCCCGATTACTTCCACGAATAGGTGGAAATGCCAGCGAGGTCTCGAACGAAAACCTGGTTCCCGGCCACCGCGATGTGGGCCCACGTGGGTGAGTCACCGAGATGACGGGCAGACACCTTCTTGAAGGCGTTTGGGTTTGCGTCGATCAGTAGCAAGTCACCTCTCTGGTCCAGTGCAAGAATCTGTTTGCCGTTGCTGGCCATGCTCCAATACTTTCCAAACGGTCGCGTCGTCCACCTGGTCTTTCCGGTCTTGGGGTCGATACAGGTGAAACGCTGATTCCGGAGGTGCAGGTACACGTACCCATCAATCTTTATCGGGGATGACATGTAACCCTGGGTCGTGGTTTTCCAGCGTTGAGTGACGTCGAATTGGCTACCGGTTCGGCTCACGTCAAACAGGAATGATCCGCCACCGTAGGAACTGGTGAAGAGTTTGCCGTCGATGAGTAGGGGCGTCTGTATGTTCATTCCGCGGAAGGCGGGGATCTTTACCGACCAGAGTGACTTTCCGCTCTTGAGATCCAGGCCACCCAGAGCGTTTCGACCCTGGACGACCAATTGCCGTTGCCCATCGATGGTCTCGATTACAGGGGAAGAGAATGCACTCGAGGTCATTCCGTTACCAAACAGGCTTCTCTTTTGCTTGGAGCCGCCCGATCTCCAGACAACATTGCCAGTTGCCTTTTCGATTTTCAGAACAGACGAGCCAGCCTGGAGGTAGAGATGGGTTCCATCAAGAATTGGTGAACACACTGCTCCAAAACTTGGCAGCGCGGAACGGTATTTTTTGACGAAGTCGATTCGCCAGAGTTCTTTGCCACTCGCTGCGTCCAGGCAAACCAGGACGTCACGCATCCCCAGGATGTAGATCCGTTTTCCGTCGCATGCCGGGGTCGATCGAATCCAACTTCCATTGGCCGCTGCAAAAAACGGGACTTTCATGGCTCCACGCCACTGGGCTTCCCAAAGTTTCTTTCCGGTCAGACGGTCGAACGCCAGAACCGTTTCGTGTGACTTGTCGCGGGTTTCGGTTACGAAAACCCGGGATCCCACGACGATCGGGCCGGAATAACTTGGGCCGAGTTCTGTGCGCCAGGTGCGTTGCAGGTGGTCTTGATCAAGCGAGGTGGGCCATGGCACCGAACTGGTGATTTTTCCATCGCGAGACGGACCTCGCCATTGTGGCCAATCGGCTGAATAACCCGTGGCAGCCAGGGTGGGAAGCAATGCCAAAAGGAGAAATCGGGACATGGGTCCAAACTTTGCGTTGTCAAAACGGGCGTGAAAAAACGTTCAAAACGTCCAGTCGGTTTTTATACGTGTGAGGGAGTATTTTGTCCACCGTGGTAAACGAAAAATCCATAAAAACGATGCGAGTTGTTCGTGTCGAAGCTCGGGGGGAGGCGCAACCGGGGAAGGTTGATTGCGGGCAAGCCGTTGGTTCAGACTTCGTGGGATGGTGGTGTGAACCGGAAGTGGTCGTCGAGGGTTTGAACGGTGGAATGTCACGGATTACTGTTGGCGGCAGGTGTGTTTCATCCATGTTGATACACGGCCGGTTGGTGTTGGGAATTCGAGGCCGGTGAGTGACTTCCATACGATTCGAATTGGTACGGCAATGACACCCGGTCAAGAGGAGGCAAAAAATCGGCCGAGAAAATTGGCTCGTGGAATTTGCGAAGAGGTGAAATCCCTGCTCGGCTTCTTTTTCGTTTCGGCGANTGCTGTTGTTTTTGGCAACGTTCCGGCAACGGTGGTTGGTCAGGATGNGTCCGGANCGCAACATTGGGCATTTCGGCCGGTGTNTCGTCCTTCGGTGCCNTCAACCCGAAATCGCGAATGGCCGTTGAATCCGATCGANCGGTTTNTCTTGNCGCGACTGGAGGCGATTCAGCGGAAGCCGGTTGCCACGGTTGAACGACGGATGTTTCTCAGGCGCGTGACGTTCAATCTCACTGGTCTACCGCCAACCCCCGCGGAGTTGAGACGGTTTGTGTCAGATGAATCGGCCAATGCGGTTGAACGCGTTGTCGATCGCCTGTTGGCCTCCCCGCATTACGGGGAACGGTGGGGCCGACATTGGCTGGACATCTCTCGGTATGCGGATTCCAACGGACTGGATGAGAACCGGGCNCTCATCAACGCATACCATTTTCGTGATTACGTCGTTGANGCATTCAATCGCGATCTGCCGTTCGACGACTTTGTCCAATCCCAGTTGGCTGGTGATCTTCTGCCTGAACCGGAACGTCCANGTCAGGTTGAAGACCCAACCTGGGCGTGGCGAGTTGCAACCCTGGCGGGTGACCGACTCCGCGCCACGGGATTTCTTTCACTGGGCCCCAAGGGATTGCGGGAGGTGGATCCGGTGAAGATGGAAATGGACATCATCGATGACCAGGTNGCGACGGTGGGAAAGGCCCTGTTGGGNCTGACACTGGAATGTGCGCGGTGTCACGACCACAAGTTCGATCCCATCACCACGGCGGACTATTACGCGTTGGCCGGCATCTTCAAGAGCACCCGGACGATGAAGCAGATTGTCGACAAGCGGGGAAAAGGAGATGGCTACTGGTTGGAGCGNGAGATCGCACGTACCCCNNTGGGATCGGCCAAGCGGGTTGTGGAGTCGGTGATGTGTGTNGAGGAGGGGAGCCCAAAAAATTTGCGGATACATGTCCGTGGCAGCCACCTGGAACTGGGCGAGGAGGTGCGGCGTGGTCTCCCAAAAATCTTNTCTCAGCAGTTGGCTGCGGCGGACATCGGCCCGGGTGAAAGTGGTCGATTGCAATTGGCTCGTTGGATCACGGACCCGCGGCACCCACTGACGAGCCGGGTGATTGCCAATCGGATCTGGCAATGGCATTTTGGTGTTGGGCTGGTCCAGACTCCCGACAATTTCGGTGAGCTCGGTGCGAGGCCAGCGGATCCAGAACTGTTGGACTGGTTGGCTTCGGAATTGATTCGCATGGATTGGTCGATCAAACGTCTGAGTCGAATGATCCTACTCTCACGTGCGTATCGGAGCGGAGGACAGGGAAAACCGGTGGCCGACGATGAATCGGGCCACGTATTGCCAGCTTCTTTGTGTGCGGCGGTTGGGTTTCCTCGTCGTCGGCTGGCAGCCGAAGAGATTCGAGATTCGTTGTTGGCCGTGTCTGGACTTTTGGATTCGGAGATGCACGGAACGCTGTTGACTCTCAAGCCGCGGCAATATGTCAATGATGCCAAGACTGGTCGTCACCTGGTCCGTTACACGAATTCACGTCGTTCGATTTACCAGCCGGTTATCCGAAACAAGGTGTNTTCGTTGTTCCAGATGTTTGAATTTCCCAGCCCCAGCCTGGTGTCAGGGCGGCGTGCCACCACGACAGTTCCTCCNCAGTTGCTGTTGATGATGAACAGTGAACTTGTGGCTCGATGCAGCCAGGCGATGGCCGTTCGCATGCTGCAAGATTCAACACTGACAGAGGTTGAACGAATCGGCTTGTCGTACGAATTCGTCTACGGACGGATTCCAGGGGAAGGGGAGGTGCAACGAGCTGAGGAATTCCTCAGGCGATTTGAACAAACGTTGTCACCGGAACAGTCTCTGGAAACTCGTCGTGCCGCCGCGTGGCAGGCCTTTTGCCAGGCATTGATGGTGTCCAACGAATTTGTCTACCTGGACTGAAGCACATGGGGTTGGCGTGATGAATCGGCCTGCGCTCTCTCGCCGTCNGATGTTGCAGCGCTGCAACATCGGNTTCGGCAGCTTGGCACTCTCGTCGATCCTGGCCGACGCATCGAACGGGGCGCGGCCTGANNCCGGGCCGGTGTCGCAATTGCAACCACGTGCCAAGCGGATGATCTTCCTGTTCATGAAGGGNGGGCCATCGCAAGTGGACACCTTTGATCCGAAGCCACAATTGCAGAAAGATCACGGAAAGCCACTTCCAATCGACCGTCCGCGGTTGCTGTTTCATTCNCTTGATGAAAGCAACAACAGGTTGTTTGCTTCGCCNTGGGCATTCCGTCGCCATGGCCAATCGGGGCTCGATGTCAGCGAATTGTTTCCTCANATTGCTGGCTGTGCCGACGATCTCTGTGTGATTCGGTCCCTGCACGGAACGAATCCCGCACATGGCGGAGCCACTCTCAAGATGCACACCGGCAGTGACACATTCATTCGTCCCAGTCTTGGTTCCTGGTTGTCCTACGGCCTGGGGACTGAGAACCAGAATCTCCCAGCCTTTGTCACGATCTCTCCGACCATGTTTCACGGTGGCGTAAACAANTACGGCGCGGCGTTCTTGCCGGCGATNCACCAGGGCACACCTTTGGGGCGGGCCGGGAGCAAGGTGGGACAGGCGAAGTTCGAGCATATTCGGCCGCGGATGTCATCGACACGACANCGGTTGCAACTNGATTTTGTCCAGGACCTGAATCGACGTCATCGACGTGGTGCGGAAGATGATTCAAACCTTGAGGCGAGAATCGAGGCGCTGGAATTGGCCTTTCGGATGCAAGTCTCGGCTCCCGAGGTGCAGGACACATCGNAAGAAACCGAAGCCACACGCAGGCTGTATGGGGTCGACGAGAAATCNACNCAGGACTTCGGNCACCAGTGTTTGCTGGCAAGACGATTCATCGAGCAAGGGGTCCGAATGGTCCAGGTCACGCACCAGAGTGGGGTGGGGCACTGGGACCAGCATGGGAATCTGCTGCAACGGCATCCGCAAAATGCNGTTGAAGTGGANCGTCCGATTGCCGGGTTGCTCAAGGATCTGAAGCAACGGGGATTGCTCGACGACACCCTGGTGTTGTGGGGCGGAGAGTTCGGGAGAACACCGACNGCAGAAGAGAAGGACAANCCGAAAAACAACGGCCGCGACCACAACCCCAGCGGTTTCACGATGTGGATGGCCGGGGGAGGGGNGAAGGGAGGCCACGTCCACGGGGCCACCGACGACTACGGTTATTTCGCGACCGAGAAAAAAGTGCACATCCACGACCTGCATGCGACGATCCTGCATTTGCTGGGGTTGGATCACACCCGGTTGACGTACCGGTTTGGTGGTCGGGACTTCCGCTTGACCGACGTGGACGGTGAGGTTGTGCGCGAGATCATTGCGTGACCTGGCTGCAGGTGGCCCCCAATCCCGCCAGCCATCGTCCGGCCCCCTTGGCCTGGGGGGGCAAATGACCGGGAATCGTCACTGCGGAGTCGATGTGAAGAATGCGACCCGAGCGGTGGCCAGCGGTCACTGGGGGGCCAGCTAGATCAACTCGGAAATCACGTCACGGTGTTCGACCAGGTACTGTGGTCGACCGCTGAAGTCCGGCAGCTTGATGTGACGGACGTCGAGCCCGAGTTGTCGGTAGAGCGTGGCGAGGACTTGCTGGTAGTGGATCGGTCGGTCCTGGGCCACTTCGGCAAAGCGATTGGTCGAACCAATGACCTGCCCCATCTGCATGCCGCCACCAGCCAGGATGCATCCGGAAACCTGAGGCCAATGATCGCGGCCACCATTGGCGTTGATCCGGGGTGTTCGACCCATCTCTCCCCACACGACGACCGACACATCCTCTTCCAGCCCACGTTCACGGAGGTCGTCCATGAGCGCCAGAAGGCATTGTTCCAGTCGGGGTAGATAATCACGGAGTTGAGCAAAGTTGTTCTTGTAGGCGAGGTCACCGGCCTTGCGGCAGGAGTGCGTGTCCCAGCGGCCAAAAGAGATGGTGACACAACGGGCACCTGCTTCGACGAGGCGGCGAGCCGTCAGGAAGTCCTCGTTGTGCAGGGGGGCCCCGTCGTCGACCGAGTCGAGTGAGCCTCGTCCGTACCGTCTACGCACACGCGGGTCTTCTCGTTCAATATCCAGGGCTTCGAGCAGACGGCCGGACGTCAGTACTTCCAGTGCCTGCTGGGAATAGTGGTCAACGCTGTCCATGACTCCAGCTGCGTCGAGTCCACGACGGAAGCGGTCAAACGTGTCTCGAAGGGTCTTTCGACTCTGGAGCCGACTGAGTGTCAGGCCGTTCAGGGCCATGTTCTGTCGATCTTCGCCAGCCGGCAGAAACGGACGGTGGGCGGATCCGAGAAATCCGGCACGACCAGGATCCTTCCAGCGATTGGGTGTCGTGTGACAGAGACTCACAAACGGTGGGATGGCGGGGTCGACTGGCCCCAGGAGTTTTGATGCAGCAGCTCCGAGTGACGGTTGGTTTCGGTCGAGAGAATCCTTGTATCCAAATCCACTGAAGCAAATCTCTGACGCGTGTTCGTTCTTCGCGCCCACCAGCGAACGGATGATGGCGAACCGGTCCATTTGCTGGGCTAATCGGGGCAAGTGTTCACACAGGTGAAAACCTGGGATCGTCGTTTGGATGGGCTGGAATTCTCCACGGATCTCACGCGGAGCATCGGGCTTGAGGTCCCAGATGTCCTGGTGCGATGGCCCACCGGGCAAAAAGACCATGATCACCGACTTGTGTCGCCGTGGTGCGGTCGACGCCGCTTCAGCCCGCAGCAGCGTGGACAGGTCCATGCCGCCAAGTGCCAGTCCACCGACTGTGAGCAATGATCGTCTCGAGACGCCATCGCAAAAAGCCTGGGATTTTCCGGTGATGGTAATCATGGAGCTGGCCGGATGGCCTTCCGGTGGGGCGACGCATTCGAATCTTTCAATGTCCGATATTCTAGCCGGTTGGGTGCTCGTTGAAACCGGAAGATTGGGGGACGAACAACGAAATCAGCAATTGGAATGTCGGCACTGGCCGGGAGTCGTGGGGAAGAGCCGGTTGGTCTTTTGTACAACCCGTGTCGTGTTACAAGAGCTCCCCGGGTTGTTATTGTCGTCGTCATGAACCAGGAGGAGAGCTACCTGTGCGACAGTTGCGGTGAAGACATTGTTGTACCGATTGATCCGACAGCCGGAATGATTCAGAAATACGTCGAGGATTGTCCGGTCTGTTGTCACCCGAGCGTGATCCATGTTGAGTTCCAGAAGGATGGAACCGTACGTGTCTGGGCCTCGGCAGAACAAGATCGGTATTGATGGAATCCCTGTGTTGCTCGTGCTTACATGTGCGTGAGGTGGTGTCGGGTACAGGATCGACATTCTTACTGTGCCGTTTGTCTCAGCAAGACGACCGGTTCCCGAAGTATCCCCCACAGCCGATCGGGCGATGCGCCGGTTTTGCGAGGCGAGAAATGGCAAGTCGTCTGTTCGAATTGAAGCTCACACCCGGGATGTTTGCCATTTGTCGTCTCGCTCCGGATCAGGATGTTCCGGGTTGGGCCGTCGGTGAGATCGTCTCTATCACCCGGACTCCTGAAGAATTGTCCATCGTGTGTCCGCAGGGTGCGGTGCCCGATCACATCCGCTGCGAGTCCGATTGGCGTTGTTTGCGGGTGGTCGGTCCCCTGGAGTTTTCAATGACTGGCGTGGTTGCCTCGCTGACTGGCACATTGGCCATGGCCGACATCAGCGTGTTTGTCGTTTCAACATTCGATACCGATCTCGTGCTTGTCAAAGAGACGGATCTCGACGGGGCGATCGCGGCACTCAAGGCTGTGGGCCATGACGTGGCACCATGACCGGGTGGTATGCTTTTCGTTTCGGCCGACCGGCCTTCAAGAACGATCGTGAATGCCGGGGCACAATTTTGTGCCAGGAAGCGTGTGAGGGAAATGAGGTCTCCGTTGTCAGGGCCGTTCACACTGACGATGTGGTCATTCGGTCGGAGCGAGACAGAATGGCCCGGGCGGGGTGTCGTTCCTGTTCGACAAGTGGGTGCAATTGACAAGGAGTGAGACAATGCAATTCGTCAAGATCGGCCAGAGCGAGTTGGAGGTCTCTCGCATGGCACTGGGGCTGGGGTTCCGTGGCCAGTCGTCTGACGCCGAGGCCGTCCGGTTGATCGAGCACGCTATCGATTCGGGCATCAATTTCATTGATTGTGCCAACAAGTACCAGTTGAGGACGGACGCTTCCGACGCTCATGGCAGTTCCGAGGAGATTCTCGGTCGGGTGCTGAAAACTCGCCGCGACCAGTTGGTGATTACCAGCAAGGTGGGAGCCGAAGGCGGACCCGAGAAAGAGGCCGGGGGGTGTTCACGGGAAAATATTCTGCGAGAGATTGAACGTTCATTGTCACGGTTGGGGACTGATTACATCGACCTCTACTTTCTTCATCGTTTCGATCCTGTCACTCCGATGGAGGAAACGCTGGGTGTGCTCGATGAACTGGTCACCAGCGGCAAGGTCCGTTACATCGGGTGCAGCAATTACCAAGCCTGGCAGGTGTGCAAGGCCCTGTGGTACTCCGAGAGGACGGGGGCGGCCCGGTTTGTTTGCGTACAGAACAACTACAACCTGTTGAACCGTGGCCTGGAACGAGAGATGTTCCCCCTGGTTCGTGACCAGGGACTGGGGGTGATGGCTTTCAGTCCGCTCCAGGTCGGGTTGCTCAGCGGAGCGTATGTCCCGGGCGAGCCACCACCGGCTGGCAGTCTCTGGAGCGAGAGACGCGAGGAATTTGACAGCGTATTTCAGGGCGAGACGGCGGCCATGGTGGAAACAGCCGCTGCGGTGGCACGTGACAGGGGGGTGTCGATGCCGCAATTGGCCGTCAACTGGGTGCTGGCTCGTGAGGAGGTCTCGGTGGTGATCACCGGAAGTGACTCTGTTGAGCAATTCGAAGACAACCGTGCTGCGTTCGACTGGGAATTGGACGACCTGGAATTGGCCAAGCTCAATGAACGGTTTGTCGAGATGATGGTGTGGTGATTGGGACCGCTGGTGCGGCTCAGGCATCATCCTCGAGCGTTCGTTCAATTTCTTCAACGAAGTCCTTGGCTTCCTTGAGACCGGATCCCGTGGTTTCTCGGTGCAGCTTGATGGCCTGGATCTTGTTGCCACTGGTGAGTTCTTCAACGATCTGTGCTTTGAGAGACTCGTTGGGGTCGAAGTCGATTCCCGCGTTCTCTTTCAGTACCTCCACGGTGGCTTCCAGTTGAGCGATCTTGGCAGCGTTGCGCTTTGTGTACTTGTTGGCACCACCAATGACCAATGAAAGAAAAACGACAACGCCAATGATGAAAATGGGGTCCATGGATGGTGGGCCTTGTTGTGCCGGTGAATCTGAGAAACCGCCTGAACGTTAGTTGGCGATTCCATACAGGTGCTTCCTGCTTCGCAGGATCAACAGTCCGTCGGTGACGGCTGGTGATGCCATGAAACTGTTGGCGAGCGTGTTGGTGGCCAGTTGGCGATATTGCTGGGGATCAGCAGCGAAGACGTGGCAGATTCCACGTTCCTCCTCGAAACAGAAAATCCTCTTTCCGATGAGAATTGGGGATGCGCAGAACTTGCCGCCGAGCCTGGTGGTCCAGCGTGTTTTGCCATTCGTGATATTCACGCAGGATGCGACTCCGGTGTTGTTGACCATGTAGATTGACTGGCCGATCAGCAAGACTGACGGTCGCGAGGGAACACCTCGCATTGTCGACCACTTGATGTGGGTCTTGGTCACGTCGCCGCGGCCACCGGGATGGACGGCCATGAGCCGGTTGGTCACGTCTCCGCTGTTGAAATAGAGGACGCCACCCTGGAATAACGGTGGACAACTGACGTTGGCCCCACCATGAGTCACTCGCCAAAGTTCGCGGCCGTTGCCGGGGTCGTAAGACATTGTTGCCATTGCGGCGGGAACGACCACCTGGGTTCGTCCCTCATGGGTGATGATGCGGGCAGTCGAGAATGCCTTTCTGTAGGCTCCGCCCTTGCCCCCGAAATCGACGTTTCGGTCGGTTCGCCAAATTGTTTTTCCTGTTCGCTTGTCCAGTGCGGCGACATATTGCAGGTCCGATCCATCGAATGGGAGGAATAGCGTGTTGCCGGCGATCGAGACACTGGATGCCGGGCCACGGAAATGATCGCAGGGCAGGTCGTCCCGTTTCCAGATGACGTCGCATGACCGGGTGTCGAGGCAAGCGGTTCCGAGGCTGCCGAAGTGAATGTAGACTCGCCCCTCTTCCACCCAGGGCGTGGGTGATGCGTAACTGTTGAATGGATGAGAGTACTGCGGGTTCTTCGGTGCAAAGACGGTCTTGTCGTGCAGGATTTTTCCAGTCTTGCGATCCAGGCACATCACCGCCAGACGACGGCCATCCAGGGTGGCCGTTGTTAGCCAGATCTGTTGTTTCCAGATCACCGGGGACGACCAGCCCTTGCCCCAGATGGGTGTCTTCCACGCGACATGGTCTGTCTCGCTCCAGGTCGTGGGGATTCCGGTTGCCTGGGAGGTCCCGTCGCCACGTCCTCCTCTAAACTGGTTCCATTCCGGTTCGGTGGTCCAACCGGTTGCGGACAGGCCAGACAGGAGCATCAACCAGAACGCGTGTTTCATCGGTTGTTCCAATCGTGGAAGTGCGAAAAAGCGGGAGTGGCTTTTCAGGGGGCCGGGCTCAGGGGACTCGTGACACCTGGCGGACGGCGATGTTGTCTATTTCCAGGACGTTGTTCGCAACGGCAACGTGCTTGTAGGTTCCCAGCGCCAGAAACCAGGTGGTTCCCATCGCCGTGGGGTCGTAATACGGGAGAGGTTGTTCGTTGAGGGCGACCCAGCGACCGCGGTCACTTCGTACAAAAGCGCGGGTCGTGTGGTCCACGGTGTTGATCACCAGTTTCAGTCCGAACCAGCGTCCCGGGGCAGCCAGGTCACCCAGCCCGTGGATGGCGTTGCCGAAGTTTCTCCGGTCCTCGGGCAACTCGACAGCGATCAGGTCGCCGCGTCCCGACCAGGCGTGCATGTTGGCAATCATTTTTCCGTTGGCATCAGCAATCGACAGGGTGGGTTGGTTCTTGATGGCCCCGCGGCGGAATTCGGCTTCCACCGACACGACTCCCGGTGTCACTCGGACAGCGTGCATGGGCAGCACATCACTGGGGCATGTCGAGTTGATGTCGCAGACGGCCCGCCTGGCGGCTCCCGTGCCCGACACCGTCAGCGATCGATCCCAGCCGCGGTCCGAATACCTGGTGTTCTCGTACCAGCCCTCATGGCCGAACAACGGTGATGTGGTGGTTTCGTCTCCGAAGGCACGGCTGCTGAAGTCACAGGACCAGATCAGGTTGCCGCGGTCGGTGGGTGCGTTGAACGTGACCAGTCCGAACCGGGCGGGGTTTCGGAAACCAGTTGGAGTGGGTGACCAGGCGGAAAAGGGTGGTTGGCCTGGCTGGGTGAACCGATTGCGACAGAGGTTGAATCTCCACGTGGAACCGGGGCGAGGGTGTTGTCCCCCCCCCAGGCGGTCCAGTGGCAGTGCGGCTCGCAGTTCCCAGGCTTGTTTTCCGACCGTCGTGCGGACCTTGATTCCCGAATTCCAGTTGATGTTGGCAGTGGCTCCTATTGCTCCAGGGGTCTCTTTCGCGTCGTAGACGACACCTCGGCTGGTGATGCAAAACTGGTAGTAGGTCGTGCCCTGTCCGGTCGGGTCAAAAAACAACTCGATCGAGTCATCACTGAAACCACCGACATCCCGGTCTCGGGTCCTCGCCTTGAGAGCCGAAACAAGTGGTTCGTCGCAAGTCGCCTTGATGTAAAACCATTTTTCGTCCCAAGCCAGTTGAAATGTCGTCTTCTGCGGGGCCGGTTGATTTTTGAGTGTCGTGGTAATCCGCTGGACCGGGGAATCTGTCCATGTGGCGTCGTCGGCCCACGTATTCGCTGGCATTTTTTCGCGTGTTCTGGCCACGCTGGAAGTCGCCAGTGGAGCGGCCTCGGCCAGCGATGAAGCTTCGTAGCGGGTACGGCTTTTGAGCATGTGTTGCAGTATGCCCTTGTCAATCAGGTCCACGCGGCGTCGGTAGACGGTCCCCTGGGAGGTTGCCTCGCGGGCCCGTTGCACCCGTTGGCTGATCGTGTCCAGGAATTCACGAGTTCCCATCCGGTTCCACCACGACCGGGAGTCCTGCCCACCGCCATGGTTCATCCAGCGTTTCTCGAGTGCCGTGTGGAACGCTTTCATTTCCAGAGCCGCGGGGCCGAAGAACGACTGATAGTACTCGTCGAGGGCGACATCGATATCCAGGGTCGTGTCGTCATAGAGTTTCATTCGCCAGTACAGGTTCATGAAGTCCAACACGGGGTTGGCCTGGGCCACTCCGCCCGGCCTGGTCCCGTTGTAGGTGGTCAGGTAGAGGTACTGCAGCTTTCCGCCCTGGAAACCGCTGATCTTCTTCATCGCCTTCACGTCGGCCGCATGGACGTGCGGAACCATGCAGGGAAAAGCCCATTCGGTGATGTGTGGCTTCAGCAGGTATTCCCAGGTGGTGAAGAACCGACATTGGTTCTTGTTGACAAACTCGGCAATCCGGAGGTGGTCGCGGCGCTGGGAGCCGGGTGTGGCGTAATTGGTGTAGAACTTGCAGAACTCGATAGCCACGTTGGGTTCGAAAACCAGTCCCTGTGGCGGCAGGGTGTAGTTGAAGTAGGCGCAGTTGGAGATCATTGCCTGCGGGTGGGTCTTTCGGACTTCCCGGGCGACGTTGTTGACAAAGTCCCAGACGTAGTGACTGGCGTTTCCGGCCGGGCCGATCCCGGGGCGGTACAACCGCCGGCAATCCGGACAATCACACATATTCGTATTGTCGTTGGGCATCACCGAAAAGAACTTCCCCACCGCGCCCCGGTACGCGCCTGGGAATGGCTCGGGACGCCCGGAAAAATAATCCCGTGCGATGGAGATCACCTGCTCTCGGAAACCCCTGGCCGCCAGGCAGGGCTGAATGTCGGTCTGGAAGTTCAACTGTTTCATCCGGCCCAGGCTCTTGGTACTGAACCACTCGGGATGCGAGGCTCCAAAGGCCTTGTCGTAATAAGAGAATGAATGGTTGGCGTTGTGTTGTTTCGCCCCCCAGACGCGGTTGCGAATCCAGTACAACAGGCTGGTCCTGGCGTTTACCCAGGAGGATTTGAACTCCTGGCGTTTGTCCCACTGTGTGAAGGTCAGTTTTTCGGTGTTGGTAAAGAGCGGGTATATGGAACGAACGAGAAGGTCGGGGCGACGTCGAACGGAAACAGGTGTGAGAGGAATGGTCTGATGTTTCGGTACCACCTCGCCTAGCGCTTGGTTGGGCAGATACCACTTGACGCCGAGTTGGTTCTCGAGAAATGAATGGACTGCATAACAGGTCCCGATTGGATGTGACCCGGCTGCGTAGAGGCTGGAATAGGAGTCGTATTGAACCGGTGTGAATTCCTGCCCGTCGTGACCCATCAGCAACAGCCCATCTCGATGGGTTTGGATCACGTATTCCTGGCGTAGGAAGTCCTTGTGGTGAAAACCCAGTGCCCGGGATCTTTGGCTTTCGCCGACCAGGATCACCGTTCCTGCGACGCGGGCCGGTTCCCGGACGATGGGCAATCGTCCGCCGGAGATCTTCTCGAGATAGAACTGCAGTTCGAACGCGGCCAGTTGGGCGGACGCGGTCGGTTTTTGGGAGAGGAGGATCGAGGCACGCGGTTTGCCGGCCTCGACCAGTACCAGGTTGGCGTCATTCGCTGCCATGCTCTCGGTCGGTCCTGCCAACAGCAGCAGGCTGCCCACCATCAGCAGTCTCGTGAGCGAACGGTTCGTCATTTGGTGTCTTTCCGTACGGTCACGAAATCGGTTACGACGTGTGCGAAGCGCTGCCAGTGTCGTCATATCGGGCCGCGTTTTCCACCGGACACCGGGATCGGTCAGGTCGTTCACAACCCGTGAAACACGGCCAGGAAATTTTGGCGACTTGCGAGCCGGCGGCCCGGGAGATCCAACCGGGCATGTTTGTAGGAGTACCGCTCGCGGGAAATCGGCCGAGGTGATCGGGACCCAAAAGCGAGCGATCAGCCTGCGAGGCCCGGATGGAGCGAGTGTGTCAAAACTCACCCACCACTTCGCCTCCACGGGGCGTTGTCAGGGCTTTGAAGGTTTCGGGAGCAAGTGAATTCATGAAGAACCGCACCGACCCATCGGCCAGGACTGCTTGAAATCCACCCACGTGAGCGGAAGAGGGGCCGGTGGAGGACCCACCCAGTGTCGTTACGTCGAGATCGCGGGGTTCGTTCCAGGCGAATGAGGTTTGGTGCGATTCGACCACGAGAATCGTCTGTGACGTGCCATCAACGATATCTCTGATTCGAATTGCCTTGTCTCCATCGAAGCAGGTGCCAGGACCGGTGATGTAGACGTAGTGCGTGGTGTTCATCGGTCCGTGAGCCGGTGCCGAGGGGCAACGGAAGACTTGTGGCATCTGGCTGGTGACGGCCATGTTGGAGAGATCGTTCCACGGCTTGTTGAAATCGTACTTTTTGTACATCCGGTTGTGTTCCAGATACGGAAGCAACAGGACTCGCCAACTGTGCATCGGCTTGCCCGTTTCGTCGGCGACGTAGGCTGGTGGGAAGGCGCCATATGTTTCGTGGTAATTGTGCAGGGCGAGTCCGATTTGTTTCAATTGGCTGCTGCATTGGCTGCGGCGAGCGGCTTCGCGGGCCCCCTGTACGGCGGGGAGTAACAACGCGACCAGGATGCCAATCACGCAGATCCCCGAGATGGTCACTCCACCAATCAACAGAAGTATCCACA